>DUJZ01000066.1 GCA_013329565.1 Methanomassiliicoccales archaeon | reverse complement strand
TTGATGTTGTTGACGAAAGAATAAATGTTCTCGGCGTAGGCGTCCGTGTACTGCATGGACAGCTCGACGATCACGTTGTCCTTCTCGGCCATGAGGTATATCGGCTTCTCGTGCAGCTTGGTCCGGCTGCGGTTGAGGTCCTCCACGAACTCGATGATGCCGCCCTCGAAGTGGAAGCGGTCCTGGCGCCCGGAGATCTCGTCCTTGAAGGAGATCGTCGCGGTCTTGTTCAGGTACGCCAGGTCCTTGAACTTCTCCGCCAGCGTGTCGTACTCGAACAGGACCGTCTCGAAGATGGTCTTGTCGGGCATGAAGGTGATGGTGGTCCCGGACCCTTCGGCCGGCCCCAGCTCCTTCAGGGGAACGGTGACGATGCCCCTCTCGCACCTCAGGTAGTGCTCCTTGCCCTCGCGGCGCACCTTTACGTCCAGCCATTCGGAGAGGGCGTTCACCACGGACATGCCTACGCCGTGCAGGCCGCCGGACACCTTGTAGCTCTTGCGGTCGAACTTGCCGCCGGCGTGAAGGACCGTCAGAACCATCTCCACCGCCGACCTCTCGTATTTCGGAACAAGCCCGGTTGGGATCCCGCGCCCGTCGTCGGCCACGGTGACGCTGCCGTCCTGGTTGATGGAGATATCGATGTTGGTGCAGTAGCCTCCCATCACCTCGTCTATGGCGTTGTCCACGATCTCGTAGACCAGATGATGAAGACCTCTGGTGTCGGTGCTGCCTATGTACATGCCTGGCCGCTTGCGAACGGCCTCCAGGCCTTCCAGCACCTGTATGCTGTTGGCGTTGTAGCTCGCGTCCTCCATATTGGATACCCTCTGTGAATCGATGAATGCGATACCGTTCGGTCGAGACCATGAGTTCGACCGCATCCCATCCGCTGAGTAAGCGTATGGCATCAAAGTATTAATACCCTGGGTTTACCATCTGGCTATATAAGCAAACAGGGGTATTTTTCGACCTATTTTCCTAGCGTTTCGCCACCTTTCCCGGGGCAGGGAAACCTTCATATCCGACCAGGCTCGAGAGGTAAGCAATAAATCAGGAAAACGGGTTGGTGGCGGCGATGAGCATAATGTTCCAAGCGAGGGCCGGTCCCTCGGAGGAGGTCAGGAGGGCGGCCAAGGCCGAAGGGGCGGACCCCGAGTGGATCAGGAGGATGCTGGCCACCGGCCGGGCGGTCATCCCTTGCAACCCAATTCATTCGCCGGAACCGTGCGCCATCGGGGAAGGCCTTACCGTAAAGATCAATGCCAACGTTGGCACGTCCAGGGACCTCCCGGACCTGGAGCCGGAGCTGGAGAAGGCCCGGGTAGCCGTCAAGTACGGCGCGGACGCCATCATGGACCTCAGCACCGGCGGGGACGTGGACGCCATTCGCCGGACGATACTCAAGGAGGTCCGGGTGCCTGTCGGAACCGTTCCGATCTACCAGGAAGGCCTGCGCGCCGCCCGGCGCAGCGCGGTGGTGGACATGGACGAGGATGATATGTTCTCCGGGATCGAGCGTCACGCCAAGGACGGCGTGGACTTCATGACCGTCCATTGCGGCATCACCTTGGAATCGGTCTCGCGCCTCCGGAACTCCGGCCGCCTCACCGACGTCGTCTCCCGCGGCGGATCGTTCCTCACCGCCTGGATCCTGCACAACAAGATGGAGAACCCGCTCTACGAGAACTTCGACTACCTGCTGGAGCTGGCGCAGAAGTACGAGTTCGCCCTCAGCCTTGGCGATGGACTGCGCCCGGGATGCGTGGCCGACGCCACCGACAGAGCGCAGGTCCAGGAACTGATCATCCTCGGCGAACTGGTGCAGCGCTGCCGCGAAGCTGGCGTGCAATGCATGGTGGAAGGCCCCGGTCACGTTCCCATGTCACAGATACAGGCCAACGTCCTCCTGGAGAAGCGCGTCTGCGACAACGCGCCGTTCTACGTGCTCGGTCCCCTCGTCACGGACATCGCCCCCGGATACGATCACATCGTCGGGGCCATCGGTGGGGCGATCGCCGCCTTCGCCGGGGCGGACTTCCTTTGCTACGTCACGCCGGCCGAGCATCTGTCCCTTCCGGACGTGGAGGACGTCAAGGAGGGGGTCATCGCCAGCAAGATCGCGGCCCATGCCGCAGATCTCGCGTTAGGCCGCGGGGCGGAACGCGACGAGCGCATGGCCCGGGCGCGCAAGAGGCTGGACTGGGAAGCGATGTACCGGGAAGCGATCGATCCGGAGAAGGCGCGGAGATACCGCAAGCGCGGAGATACCGCCGAGGACGAGGGGTGCTCGATGTGCGGGGACGTGTGCGCCATCAAGCTCGTGCAGAAGTACCTGGAAGAATGAATGGAGCCACTGGAGGGTATTGAACCCCCGGCCTGCGGTTTACGAAACCGCCGCTCTATAGCGGCCCCGTGAAGGGGCTACCGCTGAGCTACAGTGGCGCTAGGCCGACATCAACCGCTACGGCCATTTAAAATTTGTTGTTTCGGCCATTCAGACAAATATATTATCTGGCATTCCCCTTCGTCATCAGGGTCACATGATTTCTGAGATGCGTCTGCCGTCCGCGGAGAAAGTGGAAGAGCGCAAGGGCGGGCAGGCCTCGCTCCGTGAGCTTTTGGACACCATCAAGAAGGGAGAGTTCACCGGGTATCTGCGCACCGTTCTGACCCTGGACGGAGATTCGTCCAACGGAGTGCTGGTGTTCGATCAGGGATCGCCGACCGTCGCTCTTTACAGCTTCAAACCCTCCGGCAACAACAGCGTGGAGATGATGTACCGCGGGGAGCGAGCGGCGGAGTTCACCCTGGGCGATTCGATATTCCCCGACACGTCGATAACCCTGATGAGGGTCGCCGACCGCAACGCTCTGGCAACTCTCATCGAGGACTATCGGCAGGACCGGGCGCCCGACCTCACCGAGTTCATCATGCACTTCTACCGCGACAACCTGCGGGTGGAGAGCGCCGGCGAGGGATCGGGGGAAGGAGCCAGCATCCTGGAGCTCAAGCAGGCCATCATGAAGTACCACCGCGAAAAATCGCTGGAGATGGCCGGCAAGCGCGACCTGCGGGACGTGGAGCTGGAGCTGGACGATGGAGAGAGCTACCTGGTGGAGGAGCGGTCCCGGGACTTCTCGCACGGCATCTTCGTCGGCTACCTGGCCAAAGGGTACGCCGGACTGGCGATATCTCGTACCAACCCGCGACTGCTGCGCAAGTCCTACAACGAGATCGAGGCCGAGCTTATTTGGCTCACGGACCACGAATCGGAGGCGGAACGGACCATCCCCCCATCCCTGGAGAAGATCGTGGTGGTGCTGGAAGAGTTCATGGAGCGGCAGGAGAACGCGGTCATACTGATCGATGACCTGCAGTACCTCATAAGCAGCAATTCGTTCGAAGGGGCGCTGCGCTTCATCCGGTCGCTGGTGGACCGCATCAGCGAAAAGCAGGCCCTGTTCCTGTTGTCAATAGACCCGGCCAGCCTCAGCGCGCAGGAACGCTCGATACTGGAGAGGGAGATGCGCTTGGTGCGGGAACGTTAAAGCCGCTTGAGCTCGTCCTTGAAGTCCGAGAGGCGTTCCAACGCCTGATCGTAGCGCTCGCGGTTCATCGCCACTCCCGCGTCCTTGAGGACCTTCACCAGGGTGCGCACGTCCTTGCCTTCGGTCTTGGCGTCCAGAAGCTGGTTCTTCGCCTTCCGCATCTCGCTCTTGGTCGCTTCCGGCAGCGCCCGCATCAGCTGCTCGCGGCCTTTGCGAGACAGGATGCCCATCATCCCCCAGTCGCCGTGGTCCCCGGCGTCCCGGGCCTCGTTCAGCATGCGCTTGGCCTCCCGGGAGTCCAGATAGAACTGGTCGCACACGTCGATCAGTCGGGACAGCGATTCCACCATGTCGTTCGCCTCCAGGTATTTCCCCGAGGAGCGCTCCGCGGCCTTGCGGCCCTTGACCGCTGCCCGCAGGGCGCCCTCCACGTCCCCCTCCTCGCGCAGACTTCGCAACGCCGACAGGGATCCGGAGACCTCCTTGGGGTCGACGCCGGAGCGGGAGACTATCTCCACCAGCTTCTCCAGGTTGCTCTCTTCAGCGACCAGCTTTTCGTCCAGCGCGGCCTTGATGGAGGAGCGGGCCTCCTTGACCATCTGCACCGCGGTGGCCAGGTCCCTCTGCTTTCCTGCCTGTACGGCCTTGTCTATGAGGCGGCGGCCTTCCCCGACCTCCACCCCGTAGTCCTTCGAGATCATCAGCAGCGGCTTCACTTCGGCCACCAGCCTGGGGAACTCCTGACGAAGCTCGTCCTCGCCCTCGTCCACCAGGCTCTTGCCGCACGAAGGACATACATCGGATTCCAGCGGGCAGGCCTCGCCGCAGGACTGGCAATCCACCATCGGCACTTCCTCGATGACGAACTCCGTGCCGCAGCCCGGGCACTTGTCCGCCTCGCCCACGATATGCTTGCCGCACTCGGGGCAGTCGAACTCGAAAACCTCTTCCTCGTTGGCCTCGCTCTGGTCTCCTGGCATATGACCCACCCTGCTGGCGTAAGATCGCTCTGTGATTATTTCAAGTTGTTTATTAAATGTCCTGGCCCAGGTATCGTCGGATGATCTGGGCGTCCTCCATCGGAGAAGTCGACTCGCAGATGACGGTGGCCTCCGTTCCCGAATCCCGTAGGGCGTCGAGGACCATCCGATGGTCCAACCCTTCCCCCAGCCGAAGGTGTTTCCTCTCCCCGGCGGCGGTGAACTCGATGCCGCTGAGATGGCAGTGCAGGCGAGGTACGTTGGATAACGCGTTCAGCAGGACCTGTAATCGTTCCGCGTTGAGCGGCGGACCCCGGGCTTGCAGGTGCGCGAAGTCCACCACCGGCCGGACGCCGGGGACCTCTTCCATCACTTCCAGTATCTCCGGGACGGTGCCCCAGACCGCCTTCTTGCCCATGGTCTCCAGGCCGATGACCGCGTTCAGGGATTCGGAGTCCGCCCTATCCCGGACCTTTCTCAGCGAATCGACGACCTTTTCGGTGCACCTCTCGGCGTCATAGCCGTAGGTGGCGGCGTGCACCACGACCATCCACGCTCCGAACGCCTCGGCGCCGCGCATCGCCCTCAGAATCCATTCCTCGCTCTTCTCCCGGGTCCCTGGCGAAGATGAGTTCAGGTTTATGTAATAGGGCGCGTGGACGCTGAGCAGCACCCCGCCCTCCTTCGCCTCCAGCCGGGCCTCTCCCGCTTTGATCGGATCGTAAAGAACATTGCGGACGAACTGAATCTCGAGCGCGCTCAGACCGGCCGCCCTGACCTTGCGCACGGCGTCCGTCGGGGAGCGAGAACCTTCCGGATATCCGGCCGGGCCGGTGCGAATCATGGGTATGAATCGGATGCCACGATAAAGTAAATTGCCGCGGGGCACAATGTAAATATCCGGGTGAGGATTGTAAGACTGGTAGGAGCATGAGGCAGTACAACGTTCCGGTGGAGAGGCCCGCCGACGCCAACGTGATCGTCGGGCAGTCGCACTTCATCAAGACCGCCGAGGACCTCTACGAGGCGATGGTGAACTCCGTGCCGCAGGCCAGGTTCGGCGTGGCTTTCTGCGAGGCCTCCGGCGAAAGGTTGGTGAGGGTGGAGGGCAACGACCCGGAGCTGAAGGAGTGCGCGCTGCGGAACGCCCTGAAGGTCGGGGCGGGGCACACCTTTTTCGTGGTCATGCGGGACGCTTACCCCGTGAACGTTTTGCAGAGGATCAAGCAGGTGCCCGAGGTGTGCTCCATATTCTGCGCTACCGCCAACGAATTGGAGCTGGTGGTGGCGGAGAGCGCCCTGGGGCGCGGGATAATCGGCGTGATAGATGGACAGACGCCAGTGGGAGTTGAGCAGGATGAGGACGTTCAAAAAAGAAGAGGATTCCTCCGGAAGATCGGATACAAGCTATGAGGAGCCGGACCTCTACGAGGTCCTGGGCAAGTATTACGACGTGTGGTACGAGGACCA
>DUJZ01000025.1 GCA_013329565.1 Methanomassiliicoccales archaeon | reverse complement strand
ATTGGGATGGGTTACATAGGATTGCCAACGTCCATAATTTTCGCTAATAGTGGCTTTATGGTGTCCGGTTGCGACATAAACCCAAAGATAATCAACGCCATCAACAAAAAGACGCCGCTCATCGAGGAGCCTGGACTAAGGCTCAGATTGGCCAAAGCGGTCGACTCTGGCTACTTGATGGTTTACAAAAAACCGGTCAAGAGCGACATCTACATTATCGCCGTTCCTACCCCGGTGAATCACGAGACCAAAGAGACTGACCTTACCTATGTCGTATCAGCTACCAAGAGCATCCTGCCTTTATTGAAGAAGGGCGACATGGTCGTTCTGGAATCCACGGTTCCGCCGGGCACTACGAAGAACGTCATCGGGGACGTCATCGCCACCACCGGACTGATGGCTGGAAAGGACATAGACCTGGCCCACGCCCCAGAGAAGGCCATCCCTGGAAAGCTGTTCTACGAGCTGGAGCACAATGACCGCGTCGTCGGAGGAATTGACGATCAGTCTACTGAACGAGTGTATGAACTCTACAAGCACATGACCGCCGGACAGTTGCTCAAGACCGATTGTACGACCGCCGAGATGGTCAAGCTCATGGAGAATACCTACCGAGATGTAAACATCGCCCTGGCCAATGAGTTCGCCAAGCTTTGCGAGACCCTCGGCATCAACGTCTGGAACGTCATCGAGTACGCGAACCATCACCCTAGGGTCAAAGTGCACCAACCTGGACCCGGCGTCGGCGGGCACTGCATCGCGGTCGATCCGTGGTTCTTAGTAAACGCAGCTCCGGACATCATGAAGATGGTCAGACTGGCCCGGGAAACTAACGACGGCATGCCAGCCTTCACCGTTTCCAAGCTAAGGGGAATTCTATCCGATTCGAAGGTCAAGGACCCTAAGGTGGCCGTTCTCGGTCTAACTTTCAAGGCTAACATCGGCGACGTACGCGAGAGCCCATCGGTGACCGTCTGCAACATCCTTACTGAGGAGGGCATAAGGTATGCTGCTTACGATCCCAGGGTGAAGGAAGACCTGGTCAAAGGGCAGACGCAGAGTTTGGAAGAAGCAGTCCGAGACAGTGACGTGATCCTCTTCCTGGTGAACCACGACAAGTTCAAGTCCTGCGAGCCGGAAAAGCTCGGGAAGATCATGAGGGACAAGATCGTCCTGGACACCAAGAACGGCATAGAGCGCGAGGCGTTCGAGAAGGCCGGCTTCCGCACCTACCTGCTCGGTAGCGGTTAAATCGTGGAAATGCCGTACCCGGCACATGGACCCCTACCGGCGCTTGAAGCACTCTGTTAAAAGGATGCTTAGCGGTAGGGAATTGAAAGGACTTCTCAGGTCGACCGGGGCGCATTTTAATGAGTCGCCATTCGTTAGGGAACGACCGGAGCGGCTCGAGGACCTGCGGGTCGCTTGCATACTTGACGATTTCACCTTCCACCAGATGCAACAGGAACTGGAGCTGGTACCGGTGGACCTTGAGAATTGGTTCGAACCTTTCAAGGAATCTGTGGATATGTTCCTGGTCGAATCTTTCTGGAGAGGCAGCGGTGGCAGTTGGGCCGGCATCGCTTACGATTACAATCCCAAGGAGCGCGAGATCCTCCGCAAGATCGTCCGCTGGTGCCGTGATGCTGGCATTCCCACGGTGTTCTGGAACAAGGAGGATCCCGTCCACTTTGACGAGTTCGTCAACCTGGCCGTAGAGTTCGATCATATATTCACTACGGACGCCGGCTGCGTTGAGAAGTACAAGGCACTAGGTAAGGGGGCCGAGGTGCTGATGTTCGCCGCCCAGCCCTCCATCCACAATCCTGTGGAGATTTACCCAGAGCGCAAGGACAGGGCATGCTTTGCCGGTTCCTGGATACCGCTATATCCGGAAAGGACCGCTGATTTCGAACGTATCGCTGATGCTATTTCCGACTACGGACTGGACATCTTCGATCGCAATCTGGACCGGGGTGACCCCCGTTACGCTTATCCTGAAAAATTTAAAAGCATGATCAAAGGAACGCTCAAAGGCGAGGAAATACTGCAAGCCTACAAGGGCTACCGTTTCGGGCTGAACATGAATAGCGTGAAGAACTCCGAAACGATGCTCGCCCGGAGGGTCTTCGAGCTGATGGCCTGCAATACCCCCGTTCTAAGCAACGATTCCCTGGCTTTGCATACGTTGTTCGGGGAAATGGCCATATGCTCCGATGATCCGAAGGCCGTTAGGAAAGGACTGGATATCCTTCGTTCCGACGCCGCCGCCTACCGGCGCTTCAGGCAGAGAGCGATGCGCGAGGTCATGCTCCATCACACACTGCCGGACCGGGTGGACCAGATCGCCTCCGCGCTCGGACTGCCGGCGCGCAAGAAGTTCAGAAAGGTCATCTGCCTGATCGGGGATGGCGACGAGATGCTGAACGTACGATCGGACCTGAAGGCGCAGACCCACCGGGACCTGGAAACGATTCAGGTAGGCAGCGACATCGAAGCCGTCTGGAAAAGGGCGACTGAGGAGAACGCCCTTGTCGTTCGTTTGTTCTCTAAGGACCACCACGGACCCAACTTCCTTCTGGACCTGGCCATCGCCTTATTCTACTCGGAGGCGGAGATGATCACCAAGCTTTGCCATTACCATCGAACGGAACTGATCAACGATGGCAGACAGTTCCGCTGGACCTCTGAAGTGCTCGGGAACGCCCTGATGGTCGACCCGGAGAAGGTGTCCTGGAACGAGGCTAGGGACCTGTGGAACGGTTCAACGAACACCACGGCAAGAAAGTGCCTGAGCATCGACGAGTTCAATTTCGTCCTGGACGGGGCATCTGGAGCGCAGTATAACGGCGTTGACATCTGAGGCGTGGGTTTATATCAAGCCAACGAATTGATAGGGGGATGCCAAACGCCGGGTCCAGCCTGGTTTCGGCCTACTATCGTCTGTACGCCCGGTACAACATGGGGGCGATTGCAGACTCCGTCTTCGGCCGCGGGCTGATGTGGACCGTCGGCGTTGCCGGAAAAACAGCGCACAGCATGGGTCTGGCCAAGGACAAGCCTTGGTTCGCCCGGACCTCCATGCGTTCTGTCAAGAAGATCATGCCTGAGGCCTACGCCTGCATCCCGGACCAGTTCTCTCTGCCGGAAGGCGTCCGCAGCGTTTCCGATCTTCGTGTCGCCAGCATCCTCGACAGGTTCTCCCATTTGTCATTCTCGTTCGAATGTCAGTTGCTACCTCTAAGCACCACTGACTGGAAGGAGAGGATCGAGGAGTTCAAGCCCCACATGCTCCTGGTGGAATCGGCCTGGGAGGGCCTGGACGAATCCTGGAGATGGAAGATATCCATCGTCAGCCCGGAGCTGGTGGAGCTCATCGTGCATTGCCGCCGGAACGGTATTCCGACCGTCTTCTGGAATAAAGAAGATCCAAAGCACTTCGAGACGTTCATTAGGGCGGCCGAACTATTCGACGTGGTCTTTACCACCGACGTGGATAAGATTCCCGAGTACCGCAAGAGAATGCAGGGAGGCCGGGTTTACCTTTTACCGTTCGCGGCACAGCCGGCCATTCACAATCCCATTGAAACTTACGAAAGGAGCGACGCCTTCTGCTTTGCCGGCTCGTACTACGCCAAGCAGATGGAACGTAATCGCACGTTCTCCAGGATGGTGCGGACGCTTTCCAAACTGGGGAAGGTGGAGATCTTCGACCGCTACATGAACACCAGGGACGAACGTCTGGCCTTCCCGCAGCGGTTCTCGCACCTCATCGTCGGAACGCTAGACCCGACGGACATTGACCGGGCGTACAAGGGCTACTACTACGGGCTGAACATGAACACCGTGCGCAACTCGCAGACCATGTTCTCCCGCCGGGCCTTGGAGCTTTTAGCGTCAAACACCGTGGTCATTGGCAATTATTCTAAAGGATTAAGGAATTATTTGGGGGACCTGACCGTTAGCACCGACGACAAGGACACCATGCTGGAGATGGTGGGGCATCTGAAAGGTGACAAGGAGACCAGGGACCGCTACCGCCTGGCGGGGCTGCGAAAGGTCATGTCGCAACACACCTACCAGCACCGGTTGCTGGAGATAGCCGATAAGGTGTACGGCGCGAGACTGGGAAACGGCTCGTCGTCGGTGGCCGTCGTCTCCGATCCCCGCGACGCGGCGGAACTGGTGAAGGTGATCGCGTCCTTCGGACGCCAGCGGTACGCCGACAAGACCCTGTACCTGGTCGGAGGAAATGAGGCCGGACGCGTAGCGCCTGAGGCGGTCGTCATCAAGGACGAAACTGAAGTGCGTGGAGACCTCGTCGCCTACATGTGCCCCGAGGATTCCTACGGGCCGCATTATCTGGGCGATCTTGTGCTATCGACAGGATGGAGCGGCTGCCATGTGGTGGGAAAAGGATGCTACTATCGCGGTGAGGGGAAAGAACCGCTTTCGCTGGAGAAGGAGTTCCGATTCGTGGACGGGCTTCCCTGGAGAAGAGCGGTGATCGCCAGGAACGCGGCCAAAGGCCTGTTGGCGAAATTGAAGGAGGACCGCGGCCTGGTCATCAGAGGCGCGGTGGTCCTGTCGACCGATCGGTTCAATTACCGTGAATCGTCAAAAAAGGACGACTGGAGCGATGAGGACCCGGTTCACGATCAGGGATTGGACGTTTGGGAGATGGAAAGAAAGCTCGGAAGGGGGCAGGAGGGCTACATCTCTCGCTACGACAGGTTGCGGGTCTTCGGTCGTTATTCGAAGGCATCCAAGGTCTTCCGGGCTCCCTATCTGCACCTGAGGAATCTGCTGGACCCGACGGCGGAAGTGGTCTGCACTTCTGACGAAACATCCTATTTCGATACGGAGGGCATAGAGGTGTCGGCCCTGCAAACCGCGGATCTGGCCAAGGCGCTCAAGGCCGACTTCGCCTCGGTGCAGTTCCACCTGGCCGACCGGGACACGCTGCGGGCGTACGAGATGATCGACGGAAAGGTGCCGGTGGAGGTCTGGGTCTATGGCCCGGAGGTGGAGCTGGCATTGCAGGGGAAGGAATCGGGAACGGGAAGGCAGCAGCGCATGTCCTCGGAGAAACAGCTGAGAGGCGACGAGTGGATCTGTCTTCTGAAGTTCCCTGGCGCCCGCTTCGTCTTCGCCTCGGCCTCACTGGCCAAGGACATGGAGGCGCTCGCCGGGATTTCGCTCACCGGCAGGAGCACCATCACCCCGGTGCTGGTGGACCCGGCCTTCGAGAAGGCCGTTCCGAAGCAGCGCAAGGGCATCCTGATCGCCAAGCCGCACTGGGGGGCCGAACTCGACCTGGACGCCGCGAAAGATATCCTGGAGGAGATGTCCGAGGACCCCCGCTTCAAGGGACTTCCGGTTACCGTCTACGGGGATTGGAGCAAGAGCGTGACGCAGTCCAAGGAGACTCGCGGTTTTGAGAACGTCAGGTTCGTGAGGGAGCTGCGTTCCCCGCAGGAACGGGCCGACCTGTTCGCTTCTCACTCGTTGCTTCTAATGCCGCAGAGGCACGACCATAACTTCGCCACACCGTTAGAGACGATGACCGTAGGGTTGATCCCGGTCATGAACCGGATCGGGGCGGTAGCGGAGTTCCTGGACGAGAGCTGCGGTCTGACGCTGACAGGCGAGGCGAAACTGGACGCCTGCTTCATCTGGTCGCTGCTTGAGGATAAGAACAGAATGGAAAGACTGTCCAAAGGCGCGGTGAGCAAGGCCGGACTGGTCAGGCGCCGGGCCATGACTCCCTGACGGCAATCATTGGCATAGAGGTTACCGAATGAATTATGGTGGCAGAGACCGTTTCCACGCTTAACTTCTCCAGGACCAGGATCTCCCCTGGTTCAAGATCCAGAACGAAGTGCCAGGACCAGGACGCACCTTTTTGCACGATGACCGGAGCATCACCGTTCATCAGATGATACGCCGGAGAAGTGTCCCTGGTGAAAAGCGTCAAACCCTTCACCGGCACACTGTTGAAGTTGGTGACGATGACCCGCGTCTCCGTCTCCTGGACCGTAACTTTCTGGACCAGGCAGGAGCGGTCGTACACGTCCCTCACCGTGGCATACCAGACGTCGTGATCTTGAAGGAACTCGAGGAGCTCGACGAAGGACGGCAGGGCTTGCCAGGTCCCGTTAACGAAATCCGTTTTGGGCCGGATGGTGCTCCATGGTGTGTTCTCGATCCCATCATGCTCCGGAAGCACGCTGTATTCCCCGGTGTCGTTGGAGACGTAGAAGAAGAAGGGGAGGTAGTCGTGAGCTACGAACACCGAACGGTCGACAGGCATGGCCCTCAGCCATGAGGCTACGTCCTCCTGACGACCGTCCTCGAAGAACAGCTTCAGCGCCTGCTGCTTGCTCACCCGGAAGAGCGGAAGGTCTTCCTGACCTTCTAGAGTGTAGTTCATCCCGTCCCGATTGAGGTCGTTCCAGAAGGAATGCGAGTTAGTGTTATCATGCCACCATCCCGCCCCGATGTCAATGACCAGGTCCTTGACGTAATTGGGAGAGGAAACGTTCGCCCCGTTCACCACCAGGCTTTGCGGGCGCAGGCCGTGGTCGGACCACGTCCGGATCGGACCGAACTCGGCGGTCATGTTCTCTATCGCCGCGATGACCTGCTCACGCGTCAGATCGTTGACGGAACCGGCGTGAATGCCGATATCCCAGCCGGAATCCTGCAAGGCGTGCAGCGCCGCAACGTGTTCAGGGGATTCCATTCCGTACTGTTGGGAGTTCCCACGCCACCACGCATCGTACGTTCCCTTCAGACCGTACTCCTGCGAAAGGTAGGCCATGACCTCGATCTGCTGGATGAAGGCCTTGTCGGCGTGGATGTGCAGTGAGAAAGCGAAGTCCTTGCCGTCGGGAACGATGGTCCTGTGCAGCGTGTCCACATAACGGAATCCCATGCCTGCACTGGCCTGGAGTCGGAAAACGGTGATGTCCCGTGCGGAATTGATGCCGTTCCCCGCCCCCACCGTCATCTCGACCCTCTGCGGTTCAAAATCCGATAGGGATGAAAAGTAACGCGTGTCGTCCACACCGTTGAGGCAGGCCGTGATCCCGTTCACGTTCACCCCGACCAGCAGATCGGCGTCGTCCGGGCGGTCCAGCAGCAGGTCGGCTGCCACCGTTATTATCGAAATACCGTCATCCACTCGGTAGGTGACCGAAGTGTTGTGCACCCCGATCTCGAAGAGCACGGATGCCATGGAGGCATCGTCAAAGAAGGTGAACTGGACCTTGGCGATGTTCCCCTGATATCTTACCAGTTCGGTGATGTTGAGGGATATGGCCACCGTGCGCACTTTTTCGTTCACATGCAATCGCACGGCGTCGCCTTCCATACGCATGGTCGCCGTTAGTCCCTCTGGAGTGCGGGTATAGTGGACCAGCCCTTCACGCGTAATGCTGACGTCGGATGAGAAATCGGAGAGGTCGGTATCAACGACCGGATCCGTGAGTATGTAACCGGAGCCGTCCGGGTAAGATACCGCCGGATCGTGCACGGCCATCAACGCCAGGACCAATGGAAGAAGTACGATAATGGCAGCGGCCAGGATCGACGGCAGCCTCCTGCGCCTTTCCTTCCTGCCGACCCTCTCGCCCATCTCCGTCCCCGCCGGAGCGATGATGCCGTCTAATCCAGATAAGACTTGCCGTTTCGGTTAAGAAAGAAAAGCAAAAAGGAGGAAAGAGGCGTTCTTCACCTCTTCCTCGCCATCTGCAGGACCAGCACGACGATCACGATCGCCAGCAACCCCAGCAGCACGTAACCGACCCAGGCGTCCACCTTGCCCGCCAGCTCGTCCTTGAGCCCCGCGAGCTGGTCCTCCAGCTCCCCGATGCGGTCGGTAGGCGTCGGCGCG
>DUJZ01000142.1 GCA_013329565.1 Methanomassiliicoccales archaeon | reverse complement strand
ACCGGCCGTCGCTGACCAAGGGGAAGGTGGAGCTGGTTGCGAAGCTAGGCATTCAGCTGCACAAGCACATGGGAACCCCTCAGGACATCGAGTGGGCGGCGGAGGGCGACGAGATCTACCTCCTGCAGTCCCGGCCGATCACCACCATCGGCGGGGACCTCACGCTTTGGACCCGTGGATACGGGGACGAGTACTGGGCTGACGTCACGTCGCCGCTGTTCTTTTCGATTCTGGGACCATGGCTGACCAAGTACGTCAACTGGGAGGGCAGCGCCATCATGGGGTACCGCGAGCTTACCAACAAGCCGCTGCTTAGCATCCACAAGGGCCACGTGTACTTCAACGCCGAGGTGCTGGAAGGCATGCTGATGTACAACCCCAAGTTCTCCCGCACCAAGGAGCTGCTGAACTACTTCCCGGAGAGGGACCAGCAGCGCATCGCCAACGCCGACTTCCGGACGGGAAAGAGGGTGCTGGCCATGCTGAGGACGGCCGTTCTCGATCGGGACGGGAACATCCTGCGTACCGACAAGGCCTACCAGCGTTGGGCAAGGCGGTACATGAAGTGGGCGGAGGAGTTCGACGTCCGCGATCTGACGACCATACCGGACGACAAGCTGGAGGACGTCATCTGGGAGATGGAGGACCAGCTGGTGAAGCATCACCGGCTCATCCGCTACGGGATGGTCGGGCACTCCATCGGCATGAACATGATCATGAAGCGCTGGCTGCAGGACTGGATAGGGGACGACAAGGGCGTGCTCTACTCCAGGGTCATCAGCGGGCTGAAGGGCAACAAGACCATCGAGACCAACATCGCCCTGAACCGCCTGACCAACGCCGCCCGTGCGGACCCCTACGTCCATAGCAAGGTGCTGGGCCTGAGCTCCGCCGACGTTCTGGTCCAGATGCGCTCCGATGAGAAGATGTCGGACTACGCCAAGGAGTTCGATTCGTTCCTGAAGCAGTACGGACACCGCTCCCACACCCGCGAGGTGTACTTCCCCCGCTGGGGCGAGGACCCTCGCCTGGTGGCGGACATCGTGCGCTCGCTCGCCTCATCGCCCCCGGTGGACCTGGAGGAGCTGGAGAGGCGGAAGGTCCGGGAACGCGAAGAGGTGGAGAAGGAGATCCTGGCCAAGATACGCCAGATCGAGCGGGGATGGCTCAAGGCCCGCATGTTCAGGATCATCAAGGGCTTCGCCCAGACCTATCTGATGTTCCGGGAGAACCAGCGCTACTACCTGGACCATATACTGTATCGACAGCGCCGGGTGTACATGGAGTTCGCCCGCCGTTTCCTGGAAAAGGGCATGATCGCCCAGCAGGAGGACATCTTCTTCCTCTCCAAGGAGGAGATATTCGCCCTAGCGAAGGGCGAAGGGAAGGAGGCTCTGAGCAAGATCCCCGAACGCCGCAAGGAGTTCATGGACTGGCGGGGCGAGCTTCCTCCCAAGTTCCTCAAGGGCGCGGTGGAGTTCGACGACACCGTGAAGATGGTGGAGAACTCCGCGCATCTCACCGGGACGTCGGCGAGCCCGGGCGTGGCCACCGGGCCGGTGCGCGTCGTCGATTCCATAGAGCAACTGTCGGAGGTCCGGGAGGGGGAGATACTGGTCACCTCCAACACCGACCCCGGCTGGACGGCGGTCTTCTCGAAGATCGCCGGCCTGATCACGGAGACTGGCGGCATACTCTCGCACGGGGCGGTGGTGTCCCGGGAGTACGGCATCCCGGCGGTCACCGCGGTCAAGGGAGCAACGAAAATCTTCATAACGGGTCAGCGGATAACCCTTGACGGCAACGAAGGCCTGATCTACATCAGGGAAGGATGATTCCAGTGGAAACCGACATTATTCACGAGCAGGGCGAACAGAAGAACTGGAACGAAAGTTTCTATTTCAGCTTCTATGACCGCGGGAACGATATCTGCGGATTCATGCGCCTAGGCCTGAAACCCAACAAGAACGAGAAGATGCTGTTCTGCTTCTTCATGATGCCCGACGGGACCCTGGTGGGAACCAAGGAGAGCGTGGAGTTCGACGGTGCGACGCTGAACGCCAAGGGCCTCACCTTCACCATGGTGGAGGACGAGAAGGTCTGGAACCTGACCTTCGACGGCGAGCTTCCGACCCACAAGAAGGGCGAGGACACCGTGGCCAAGGTCAAGTTCGACCTGCGCTTCGAGGGCACCAACCCGATGTTTGACTACCGCGAGTGCGTGACCCCCGACAAGGAGGCGTTGGCCGCGTCCGTCGCCTCCGAGCACCTGGAACAGATGGGCAAGGTGCTTGGGAGCTTGAAGGTGGACGACCGGGATTACTACATCAAGGGACTGGGCGAGAGGGACCACTCCTGGGGGGAGAGGGACTGGACCTCACCGCGCGCCTGGGTATGGCTCACCTGCCAGGTCAGCGAGGACTTCGGATTCAACGTCACCAAGATGTACATGGACAAGGGCGACATCGACGCCGGGTTCCTGTACGTGGACGGAGAGACCCTTCCGCTGGTCAAGGTGGACATGGTCACCGAGTACGACGCTGACGGCGGCCCGAACACCCTGTTCATGGCCATGTACGACAAGGACGGCGTCGTGTACGGCGTGAAGGGCGAGGTCAAGAAGAAGGCCGTCATGGAGTTCAAGGGCGAGAACGATCGCGGCTCCATCATGTTCGAGACCCTGACCAAGTGGCGCATCGACGACGGCGAGGACGCCGGCTACGGTATCGCCGAATACCTGTTCCGGAAGTGAACCGTCCGGCCCTGATCATCTAGGTCAGAGAGATGCTGGAGGCGCAGGTACGCAAACCCCAGGCTGATCAGCAGCCCGGGAACGGCCGCGGCGATGTAGATCATCGCCTGGCCAACTTCTTTCTGTTTTTTTGTGTTCTGACCATCGATCCTCAATGGTGCTTCTGGGCGGCCCCGCTGACTATTTCCTTGAGCATCCCACCCAGACTGAGATCGGACATGTGGTCCTTGGTCGGCGCGAAGGCCTGCTAGTTGCTCATCCCCGCGTCCCGCGCGTCTTGTATAACGCTGCCACGGACTCCCCGAACTTGGTTCCCTCCTGCGTCCCGTAGAGCACCTTGGTAATGCTGTCCGGGAGCTTCGGCACCTGCTCTGAGAGCACGGTGAACATCCGTCCCAACCGTTCCGGGTCCGGCATATCGTTGCCGCCCGTTTTCTCACCTCATCATCGATGTTATCTGCACCTGCGTCTCGACCTTCTGGTCCCACGACGTCCATGGTCTCATGCAC
>DUJZ01000023.1 GCA_013329565.1 Methanomassiliicoccales archaeon | reverse complement strand
GGGTCGATCTGATCCCTGCTGTTAAGAAAGATCGCTCGGCCTGGAGATCGAACGGCTTCAGCAACGGATAGGAGTTGCTCATCGACCCGTTCACCGTTTTCCTGCCATGCTTACCGACGGTTGACGCGGATATGGTGCGGTCGATCTTGCGATCTGTGGCCGGGAGCGGCCCGCCCTAGGGTTCACGTTCTCTCGAATAACCTAAATATTAATTTCGATTAGAGTTGCCAAATGCAAATCGTCGGCGGGGGAATGGTCGATGACCGAGCCCTGCCAAGGATAGATGATACCTTTGGACCTGGTAACCGAGCTGGCCTGGATAGTGTTCATCGTATGCTTCGCGGCGCTGTTGATCCTTGACCTTGGCGTCTTCAACCGCAGGGCCCACGTCATCAAACCGAGGGAAGCGCTGATCCAGATGGCCTTCTTCATCGGGGCCGCGATCGCCTTCAACGCTGGTATCTATTACTACATGGGCTCGCAGGCCGGCCTGGAGTTCACCACCGGCTACCTCATGGAGCTCATGCTCAGCGTGGACAACCTCTTCGTCATCATTCTCATCTTCACTTCATTCTGCATTCCCCGCAAGTTCCAGCACAAGGTGCTGTTCTACGGTATCCTTGGCGCTTTGATCTTCCGCCTGGCCTTCATTTTAGTGGGTGTGACGCTGGTCGAGAGGTTCGAATGGGTGCTCTACATCTTCGGGGCGTTCCTGATACTGACCGCCATCAAGATGGTGGTCGGCAAGGAGAAGGAGAACGTGGATCCGGAGCACAACCTGCTGGTCCGCTTCTTCCGCAAGTTCCTGAGGGTCACCAAGGACTATCACGAGGACAAGTTCTTCGCGCGCCTGCCGAACGGCGCCGGGAAGATGGTGCTTTTCGCCACCCCGATGTTCATAGCTCTGCTGGTGATCGAGAGCACGGACATAGTGTTCGCCGTTGATTCCATACCGGCCATCCTTGGAATAACGACCTCGTCCTTCATCGTCTTCAGCTCCAACGCGTTCGCCGTTCTGGGCCTTCGATCCATGTACTTCGCGCTATCGCACATCATGACCCTGTTCTGCTACCTGAAGTACGGGCTTGCGGGGATATTGGGATTCGTGGGCGTGAAGATGTTGGCCGGGATGTTCGATTACCACGTGCCGGTGCTGAACTCGCTGCTGATAATCGTGACCATCCTCGCCGTGGCCATTGCCGCCTCCTGGATCAGGACCCGAAAGACCGGCACTTGCCCGGTGGTCAAGGAAGTGGAAGGGGAGGCGTGCCCGGCCCTGAAGAGCCTGGAAGAGAAAAAATGAGTAGCTGGCGGATCAAGTGAAACGCACAAGGGCTCAACTCTTGTTCGCGGAATTGAATAAAAAACTTTTCTATATTTACCTGGTCCATGATTTCCCTGGAAAATCCTCAGAGGCTCTTGTGAAGTTGGATGTCAGAGCGTCATCGGTCGTGGCCCCGGTCATGGTGCTCCTACGCCGCAAGGGCTGAGGACCGCCCTCCAAACCTTTTTACCTTTCTTTCCTTCCCTTTCTCTGCGAATGCCCTGATAATACCTCGGGCATCAACGATGACCCGAGCCGTTCTCTTGATCAATAGAAGACGCATTGGATCGGGAAACTCAAACGTCCCTGACGATGGCCTTGATCCTATCCTTAAGGTCGGAGAGGTCGTTCTTCTCCACGAACGAGCACTCGGCCATCCTGTAGACCATCCTCATCTGGTTTTGGACAGCTCGTTTCTGGTGGTCGGTGCGCACGAACTGATGGATGGTGACCAGCGACTCCATCAGCCTGATCAGGACCGCCGGGCTCCCGCCCGCGAACTGCCGGATCTGATTGAAGGCGGCGTTGAGCATGCCCTCGAACGTGAGAACGTCGGCCACCACCCTGACCCTCCCTTCCTCATCGCAGCGGTATCTCGGCGGGAACCTAACCCTTGTGAGATGGCAAATGGTAGAAGTGAGGTTGTCAACGCAAGTTATGGCCGTATAGGGGTCGTTCACCCCCGGGGACAGCGCCCTGACGGCGATCTCCACCATCTGATGGATGGAGAACTCTGCATCCTGATAGGGGGTCCTGACCTTTCCCAGGAGGAACGTCGTCTCCAGCCTCCTCGCGCTCTTTTCAGCGAGCCCTTCCTGGGAGAACACCTCCATGACCCTTGAGCCCTGCACCAGATGGTCGCCCGGCCGGAAATTCACGAAGATGAGGAGGTCGTCCTCGAGGGCGACGGAGAACACGGTGTTGTAGTTCAGATACTGCATGTATCCGCCTTTGGGAGAGATTATCATCGTTCTCTGATCGTGCCCCTTTTTCATCTCCTCCGGGTCCGGGGCCTCTTCCTGAACTTCGTCTCCCTGCACCTCCTCCGGGAATATGCTCCCCAGATTTTTGTTCAAGGTCGTGGAGATGTCGGAGATGACCTTGTCGGCCTGGATGCCCATGGAGATGTGATGGATGAAAATGACCAGGAGGACGATGTTGGCCACGGCCGCCACGATGGCGATGATAATGGATATCTCAGGGATGAAATCGACGCCGGCACCATCGTTTGTGGCGTTCAGGACTAAAAGGCAATAGACGAAGGTGGAGATGTAACTGCCCAGCACCACCTGGTTG
>DUJZ01000110.1 GCA_013329565.1 Methanomassiliicoccales archaeon | reverse complement strand
AAACTATTCCGGGTCGACGCCCTCCCCGCCCTCCAGCTGCGGGACGTCACGGGTCTTGCCCTCGATCTGCCTGGGCGCCTCGATGTCCTTGTCGGAAGATACGTCCAGCTCCTTGAACCGCTGGGTGGTCTTCAGCAGGTTCCGGTCAAGTGACCCTATGGCCTTGTTGAAGTTCTCAACGGACCTGTCCAGCGATCTTCCAAGGGACTCCAGGTGTCCCACGAACACCGCCATACGGGAATACAGCTCGCGGCCCAGCCTGCTGACCTCCTCGGAGTTCTCGGTTATCTTCTGTTCGCGCCAGCCCTGAGCCACGGACAGCAGCAACGCGATGAGGGTGGTCGGCGTGGAGAGGATTATGTTGTTCCTCATGCCGTGCTCGATGAGCGTGGCGTCCCTTTCCAGAGCGGCGCTGAAGAAGACCTCGCCGGGAATGAACATTATCACGAACTCCGGTGCCCGGGAGAACATCGTCCAATAATGCTTCTTCCCCAGGTCGTCCACGTGCTTTCTGATGGCGGAGGCGTGCGCATCGAGCTTGGAGTTCCTGTCCTCCTCGTCCGAGCATTCCAGCGCCTCCAGGTAGGAGTTCATCGGCGCCTTGGAATCGACGACTATGGTCCTTTCGTTCGGCAAGCGCACTATCATGTCCGGTATGAAGCGGCCGTCCTCGGTGGTCACCGATGCCTGCTCGTTGTAATCGCAGTACTTCGTCATCCCGGCCATCTCCACGACGTTGCGCAGCTGTATCTCCCCCCAACGACCGCGCACCTTCGGCGCCCGTAGAGCGGTCACCAGACGATTGGTCTCCACCTGCAGCCGGACGTTCGACTCCTCCATCTTGCTGATGTTGGTGTTCAGCGAGCCGTACTCCTCGGCTCGCTTCTGATCGAGCTCCTGCACCTTCCTGTCGAACTTCTCCAGGGTCTCCTTGACCGGCGTTATAGTATCCGCGATGGACTTCTGCCTGGCCTCCAGATCGAGTTTCGCACCTTCCTGGAACTTCAACAGGTTCTGCTCCGCCAGCTGCAGGAACGCCTCGTTGTTCTTCTGCAAGGCGTCCGCCGACAGCGCTTTGAAGGCCTCAAGGAGGTTCTTCTGGGCCTCGTCAAGAAGCTTCCGCTTCTTCTCCACCTCCTCCCTCTCGGCGATGATGGTCGCCTGCACCGCTTTCACCTGGCCGTTGAGGTCGCTGTTGGCGGACCTGAGCCTCTCCAGCTCGGCGTCCTTGCGCAGCTCCAGTTCTCGCTTCTCCTCGAACGCCCTCTGGGCCAAAGCGGACTGAGAAACGCGTTCCGCTTCGAGCGTGGCGATCCTGGTTCCGAACTGATTTTCCAGCAAGGCCCTCTGACCGTTCATCCTGCTCTTGTTGGTGAGGACCATCACCAGCAGACCGATCGACAGACCGACGACGAAAGCTATCGTTACATATAGGATATCCAAGTCAATTCCCCACTTGTCCCGTTCACTCTGCCGATGGTTCGATATAAAACTAACCCGCATTATATTGAAAGTGAGAATAATATCAATGGAATTGAGACGGTACTCTCTCGAATGGTTTTAAATAACTTCATTCGATAGGCGGTACAACGGGATCGGGAGAGCCCGCAGTGATGTCCAGGGGACGTCGGCAAGCTTCCGCGTATGCGGACAGGCGCCCCCTGGGCATTACGAAAAACAATTTTGAATGTAAACCCAGCTCTTTCTAGGCGCGCTTGCTTTTTGTTAACACCTTGATCGTATCGTGCTTTACCGTGTAAGAACTCCCGGGAAAGATGTCATCGACCAATTTCCTGACCTCATCCAATGTTGGATAATCGTCCCTTCCAGTGAACAATCTCGCGTCATCTATGAGAATGACGTCTTGCGTCGAACGCAGCCCTATAACCTTCAGCTCTTGAATGATCGGCGTACACATCTCCCCTTTTGCCGTACACCCTCCGGAATAATGGCCGTCCAACCAGAACAGCGCCGGCCCTTCGATCTCCTGGATCACTGACGGAAGAAGTTTAGAACTGTCCCCATGCAGTATTTTCACATTGGCATCGCGCGCGAATCTCCGCATGGTCTGAGCGCTTAGCTTTTCATCAAGCTCGATAGAATAGACCGCGCGCATGACGTCCTTGACCGCTTGGACCGTATCCCCCATGTAAGTCCCGGTCTCCACCAGTACCGAAATGCCGTTCTGTTTTGCGATCTCGAGAATGACCTGTCGTTTGTACATGGAGGGCGGCGGACCGATCCTTCCGCCTCTCTCCCAATCCTCGAGCGCCTTTCTCTCGCGAACCTCGGACCTAAACCTGTGCCAGATCCATCCTGGACGGGAGCACCTCAGACCGTTAATGAATTTCATTGGATCTCCCGTTTGCGAAGCCAGAAGCATCCGCAACCGTACTCCTGCTCGTTCGCCTGTTGCTCCGTCGCATCTTCGATTGGCCGGGCGCCATCGTCAGGAATGAGGTAGAACTCCCGGACATCGAACCCTTCGAAGGTCTCCACCACCTGTCGGTACGAATAGATGCGGTGGGCGTTGAACATTATCCTCGGCTTGCCGATGGGGACTACGAAGAGAAGGTTCCCTCCGCATTTCAAAACCCTTTTCAGCTCGCCAATTGCCTTGAGGTCGCCGTCGTAATCCAACTCATCCCCGTACCTCCCCAGACCGATGTGCTCAACGACATGCATGCAGGACAAGGATTCGACGCTTTCATCCGGCAGGCCGAGGTGACACAGGTCGCAAGAACCCACCTGCAGACCAGGAACATGAAGTTCGGCCGGACGATAGTCCAGGAACGTCATCGGACAGATCGATGAAGCCATTCCTACGAAGTAAAGTGAAGAGGAGATGTCGACGTGATCCTTCGGCGCGATCTCCTTCAGTTTCCGTATGGCCCAGGCGGTGTGATAGATGTAGTGAGAATCGAAATAGGTCTTGGGAGTGGCCTCGTTCATGATCGGATAGGCGTTCCGCAGGCTCATCTCGAACCTCTCCGTTCTGGCCAGACGCTGGAACTCCCTGAATCTGAGAAGGAACCGGACATCGAAGGTCGAAGCAACGCGTTTCACTCTTCTTAACAACTTTCCACCGGCATTTTCCGAGCACACTAGGAGATGCTTCTTGAAATTACTATCGCGTCCGTTATAAAAATGTGAAAGGCGACCAATAAATCAATAAGCGCTTGACCCGGTTATCCACCCGTGGCCGACAAGGTCGTGGTGCTGGACTCGCACGCGTTCAAGGACAACCGCATCTCCAAGCACATCGGGAGCGTAAGTGCTCACT
>DUJZ01000180.1 GCA_013329565.1 Methanomassiliicoccales archaeon | reverse complement strand
TGGCAGTGCTGATCTCGGAAACCACAAGCGATCTGGACAGCGCCCCAGCCAACGTCCAAGGCCTCGTTGACCACATGGGGGCCGAACTGGAGAACATAGGGTCGTCCATAACCGTGTCGACCGTCTCGGAGGGCTCCCTGGCAACCTTTCTGAACAGGGGAAACGGTACCCTGATAATCGCTGGCGCATTGGCTCCCGCCCTGTCCGTTACGGTTTGGGACTGGGTGAGGGTGGGAGGTGTATTGGTGACCATCGGTCCTGGTCCCCTGTCCTCCTGGCCATCTGACCTGGAAGGCTTGGCGTTCGCCCCCTTCGTTCCCGACGCCGCCGCGGAGGGCCCTGCCCTGATGATGGGGTTGCGCACGGTCTATCCCTCCTACGGCGTTTCGATCGAGGACGTGATGTCCCTTTCCGGCCATGTCCTCGGAACGGTGTCCCAAGACGGCCGGTTCACCGCCATGGCCGCCATCCCGGTGGGATCGGGAAGGGTGTTGGCCATGGGCGGGCCGATAGAATCTCCGTTCCTGGCCAGCATGGAGGACGTTTACGCCTGGGACCTGGCCAGGTGCCTGACGATGGGTGTTCCATGGATTTCCGGCCCCGTTTCCTGTCAGAGAATGGAGGTACCCTCGGAAGGGTTGCGTGGAATGTTCGTACTAAACGATTCTGGATCGGCGATGGCCATAGCAGCATATAACCTGAACGACTGGAACTCACTGTTCAAGGTGGTGCTGGTCCACTGATCACTTCTCGGGGATGACGCTGCTCAGGGTGTTCCACAGGTAGGCTATACCGAAACCGAGGTACATCGGCCAGGTGTGGACGGTGTAGCTTGTGGAGAACAACATGTAGAAGAAGAACAGGCTGATCAGGAATCCGGTGAAACCGGTGAACACCATCTTCATCCCGATCAGGAGGCGGTCCCGCTTCCCGTGCGAGAAAAGGTACTTGTTGGCCATGACCAGATAGGCCATGGCGAGCACGAACGCCAATATGATGGAGTTCACCAGGTGGTCGTCGTACGCCACGTTCAAGGTGCCCATCAGGGCGAAGGTGAAGGTCAGGCCCAGCACCAGGGCGGATATGTACCGGCCCAGCATGTTTATGAAAAGGAAATTGACCCCTAGAGCAGCTGCCTTGCCGGCCAGCCCGCATTGCCGGAGGATCGAAAGGATGACCCCCGAGGACAGCTTGGACTTTCCGGCGCGTCGGGAGGAGAACTGGAACTCCAGCTCCTTGACCACGGTGCCGCGGGGCAGGAACTTGAGGATATCGAAGAGCACTTTGAAACCGGCCCGCTCGAACTTGCGGCCGTGCTTGGAGACGACCTCTTTGCACATGTTGGTCCGTCCGCCGAAGAACCCGCTCATGGCGTCCTCGGTGGTCGGCCGCCTCATCACGGTCAGATACGATCTTGCCAATGCGTTGGCGCCCCACGACGCCAGCATGCGGCTGAAGCTCAGGCTCGTCTTGTCCTCCCGCTTGCCGACGGCCATGTCCGCGCCTTCGGCCAGAAGGTCGTACATTCCGCCCACGGATTCCGGGGGGTGCTGGAAGTCGGCGTCCATGACCACGAACAGCCTCGTTCGGGTCTCGGCGATCCCCTCCATGATGCTGGCGGTGAGCCCGCGGTCGCCGGGATCGCGGCTTAAGAGCCGCGTCCTGGGATGCTTAACGGCGAAGGAACGGACCAGCTCCGCGGTCTCGTCCATGGAGTTGTCGTCGGCCACGACGATCGACACTCCGGGATAGAGGGAATCCAGGGTCTCCAGCATCGACTGGATGTTCCCTCCCTCGTTGTAAGTGGGAAGGATGACCGTCAAATCATCGTAGCTCTTCTGTGCCATCCCAATCCTCATCACAAGAAATTTTAGGCGTATTTATAGATTGTCCGGTTTAGACTAGCTCATGGACTAAAACTCCGGCTCTGACAATATTTATCCGTGTTCTCCTTTCTCCTATCGATGCTGACCATATCGGCCGGGGTGTGCGCTTACAACGAGGAGAGGAACATTCTCAAGTGCCTGCGCTCCCTCAGCTCCCAGAAGCTCAATGGGAAGGAGCTGGTGGAGATGCTGGTGGTCTCCAGCGGAAGCACCGACCGCACCGACGAGATGGTGCTCGAATATTCCAGGGACGTCGACGCCCGGGTCCGCCTGATAAGGCAGGAGAAACGGGAGGGCAAGAACTCCGCGGTGAACGCGTTCATCGAGGCGGCCAAGGGCGACGTGCTGTTCCTGGCCAACGCCGACAACGTCATGAAGGAAGATACGTTCGATCTGATGGCCGAGCATTTTTTTGACCCGTCAACGGGAATGGTGGGCGGGCATCCGGTCCCGGTCAACGACAAGAACACCTTCATGGGCTTCGCCGTGCACATGCTCTGGGACATGCATCATCGCTTGTCTCTGATACACCCGAAGGTCGGTGAGATCGTGGCCTTCCGGAACACTGGGCTGCGCATACCGGTAGGCATGGGAAGCGACGAGGACCTCATCCGGCGGGACATGGAGAAGCGCGGGCTCAAGGTGAGATACGAACCGTCGGCCATTATCTTTAACCGAGGTCCTACCAACGTGGAGGACTTCTTCGAGCAGCGCACCCGGGTGAACATCGGCGAGCGGTACATGAAGCGCTGGTTCGATTACGACATCCCCACTTGGGACAAGCGATACCTGATCAACGCCTACCTCAGCTTCCTCAAGGACAACGCCAACCACCCGTTCAAGATGGCCTGGGCCATGTCACTGGAGGCCTTCGCCAGGTCCTACGCATCCGTCCATGTCCGGCTGGACAAGGGGGACCGGGCGGTTTGGCAGGTGGTGCAGAGCACCAAGGACGTGAAATAGGGAAAAAAAGGGGAAGAGGTTTGGAAGAGATAGCTCACCTCTTCCTGAAGGCCACCACGCCGGCCAGGGCCACCAGCGCCACGGCTCCGATCATTATGGCTATGCCGGCCGGGGAGAACAGCGCGGCAAGGGGATCGACGCTCTCGACGGTGGTGGCGCCCAGGGTGCTGGCCGGCAGATAGACCAGCATCTGTTGGACCTCGCCGTCGTCTATCACAGTGTAGCATGCATCCTCTGGCTGTCCGTACAGGAGCTCCAGGGGATCATCGGTGTAGCGCATGTCCTGGTCGTTCAGGCGCACCCGGAGGCGGTCCTGGGACATGTCCATGGTGCCCGCTTCGGTATGAATCAGCATCAGGGCGCCCTGGGCGTTCTCGCCCTGGGCCATCAGCCTGAACTTGTTCTTCGCGACCTGCTGGACCTGCACGTTCATCTCCTGGCGGTAGGAAACGGTATCGTATATGCCGCCCTCACCGTCGCCGACCAGGGTGACCTCGGCGG
>DUJZ01000164.1 GCA_013329565.1 Methanomassiliicoccales archaeon | reverse complement strand
CGGTCACGGTCCTTGCCCAGTTCTCGAGCTCGGTCTCGGTCGGACGCGACATGCGTTCCGACTCCCACCGTTGCACCGTGGACTCCCGCCATTCCTCCATTCGCTTCCCCGGATAGTATTCGGGGAGCTAGATAATTAAATTATCTAGAGCTTCACCACTTTCCGTACGTCCCGAAGTCCTTGGCCGCCCTGTTCAACGCTCGGATGTTCTCGGGCGGGGTGAACGGAGGCACTTCGCACGCCGTTCCCAGTATGTAACCTGAGGAGCAATCCCGGCCCTTGATCAACTGCTCCTTGGCCTGCTCGTACACCTGCTCCGGCGTTCCGTGAAGCATCAGCTTGGTGTCCACGCTGCCCATGCACGTCGCGTAACCGCCGAACTCCTGGACCAAAAGGTCGGACGGGAATACCTCCCTGCCCCGATATCCGACATGGACTATGGTCATCGGGGACCACACCACCTCCTCCTTGAGCACCTTGTAGTCCGTCTCGTGGTTACCGCAGAAGTGGTAGAACACCTGCGGCCCGGCACCGTTGTCGAAGCACTTCATCACGAACTCGTTCAGGTACTTCCCGGAGAACTCCCTGACCATTTCGTCGGAGAAGATGTCGTTGTTCCCCAGCACGGAACCGGTGGTTATCGCCGCGTCGCCGTAACGCTCGGCTATGAGACCCGCGCCGGCCGCCGCCGTCTCCATGTACACGCGGACGAGGGCGTGCGCCAGCTCCGGCTCCAGGAGCGTCCACATTATAAAGTTCTCCACCCCCACCAGCTGCGCCCCGCTGCCGGTCAGGTCCGTGGCGATGGCGATGGGCGAGAACATCTCCGGCAGGTGCTTCTTAACGTAGTCGTTGGAGCGGAACAGCTGGTCTAGCGTCGCTCCTTTCAGAAGCTCCTCCTTGCTTGGAACACGTAGTTCCTCCACCTGCGACGGATCGAATATCAGCGGCGCCTTCGGGACCGGGGGCATCCAGTCCATGTACTGCGCTTCCATGCCTATCTCGGTCAACCAGGGCAGGGAGTAGTACCAGTGGGTGATCGGCAAAAGGTCATAGGTTTCCATGGACGCGGCCACCCAGTGCGCCCCCATCTCGGGGTTCTCGTAGAACTCCCTGATGGTGTGGCCGTTGGCCACCGCGGCGTGAGACAGCATCATCGTATCGACCGGGATATGGCCGTAATTGGTGCCCATGAAGGGGGAGGCGAAGCGCTTCCTCGCCTCCTTCAACCACTTGTCGTCTATCGGCTTCATCGCAGCGGCCACGTCGCTCATGCCATAGGGAGGGAAGGAGGGGGTATAAACTACCTGCGCCTGTGCAGCAAACCTGATAAGGACCACAAAAGGATATTACCAGCATGAGCGGAGAGCTAGGTTGCATAGACGTACCGTCGTTGAGATGGGAGCAGCCCAAGTGGACGCAGCGCCTGCATCGGCTGGTCTGCGGGGAGACCGTCTACGCCACCATGGAGTGGCCGCAGGCCTTTCGTTCGACGGCAGTGTCGAACTCCCGCGAGGGGCGCTACACCTTCAAGCGCGGCGGCTTCCTTCATCCGTTCATTACGGTGCGAAGGCAGGAGTTCGAGATGGAGATCGCCAAGCTTTCATTGGACTGGAAGGGGAGCGGTGAGCTGCTCTTCACCAACGCGCAGCGGTTCACCTTCGCCCGGGACGGATTGGTGCGCTTTGATTACCAGGTGACGGACCATCGCGGCGCGCTCCTGTTCTCCCTGAAGAAGGAGATGTCCGCGATAAAGCACAGCGGGGAGGTCCACATCACCCCGGCCGGGCTGGACCACCGGGACATCGCTCTGCTGGTTACCATAGCCTGGTACCTGGCGGTGATGGTCACCGAGGACGCGGCCGCCGCCTCCTCCGCCTCTGTGGCCAGCGGCTGACCTTGGAGTTCGTGCCCTCGATCACCCTGGTCCGGTCGACGAAGGCCGATCGATGATACGTTATTTCTTGAACACCAGGTCGACCCTGGTCACGTCCCAAAGGGTCTCGATCTTCTCCTTGATCTCTTCCTTGATGTTGTTGGCGAACTGGTGGTCCTCCGGCAGGTCGATACTTATCGTCACTACGCCGTCCTTGATCCCCATCTCCGTCACCAGGCTGGTGCGAACGATGTCCAATCCCGTAAGCGGATTGAGCACGTTCTTCAGGCGGCGCCGGATGACCTCCAGGGTCGTCGGGACCTTTTCCACCACCAGCCCGTGCTTCTCCTCATAGTTGGTGATGGCGTCGCGCAGCCCTTCCACGGCCAGCACGGAACAGTGCGATTTGATCTTCGGCAGGCCGCCCAGGGCGTCCGAGGCTTCCTTCCAGGTGATCTTCTTGGCCTCTTCCAACGTCTTGCCCTTGGCCAGCTCGGTGATTATCGAACCGGTGGCGATGTTGGACGCGCATCCGTAGGATTCGAACATGACTTTGGTGATGACCTTGGTCTTCTCGTCCACCTCCAGGTACACCGAGACCATGTCCCCGCAGGCCGGGCTGCCCACCGTGGACTTCCCGTCCGGGTTCTCCATCTTCCCCACGTTGCGCGGGTTCTTGAAATGCTCCATGACTATGGCGTTGTACGGCAATGGCATATCATTTACCTCCTTTGTGCTTCAAGGGGCTGATCTCCCTCAGCCTCTTGATGATGTCCTTCATGGCCTCCACGACCTCCTGCGCCTCCTCGATGCGGTTGAACCGCCCCAGGGAATAGCGTATGGAGCCATGGGCCCGTTCGTGGTTCCCGCCGATGCCCATGATGACATGGCTCGCTTCCAACGAACGGCTGAAGCAGGCGGAACCGGTGGAGACCTCGATCTCCCTCATATCAAGATGCAAGGTTATCGACTCCCCCTCAACGTAATGGTAGGTGATGTTGGCGTTCTGCGGGACGCGCTTGGTGCGGTGACCGTTCAGCATGGTGTCCTCCACCTCCGACAGCAGGCGTTCGATCAGAACGTCCCTCATCTTCCGGATGCGCTCGTTCTCCTCCTCGGAGACCAGCTCCGCGGCCTTGGCGAAACCGACGATGCCGGGGATGTTCTCCAGCCCGGCCCGCAGATTGTTCTCCTGGAACCCCCCGTCCATCCATTTGGAGAACGGCGTTCCCTCCTTCACCAGCAATCCGCCGACCCCTTTCGGTCCGTGGATGGTGTGCGCGCTTATCGTCACCAGGTCCACCGGTAACCTTCCATAGTCCGTGGGCACCCGGGCAAAGGCGTGCGTGGCGTCGGTGTGGAACAGCACCTCCTTGTCGTGGGCGATCTCCCCGATGGCCTTGAGGTCCTGCAGCGTGCCGATCTCCTGATTGGCCTGCTGTACCGAGACGAGCACGGTCTCTTTGGTCAGGGCGGACTTCAACGCTTCCATGTCCAGCAGTCCATCGGCGTCCACTGGCAGGTAGGTCACCTTGTAACCACGCCGCTCCAAGGCCTTGGCCGAATTGAGCACTGGAAAGTCCTCGATGGCGCTTACCACGATGTGCTTTCCCTTATCCTCCAGGGACCTGGCCACCCCTTTCAACGCGGTGTTGCTGGACTCGGTGTCCCCGGAGGTGAAGACCAGCTCCTTTTCCTTGATCCCCAGCCTCTGCGTTAGTTCCGTTCGGGCGTTGACGAGCGTCTCCCGGGCGTCCAGACCCATGGAGTGCCCGAACTCCGAGGTGGCCACAGCGAACGAATCCAGATAGTAAGGCCGCATGGCCTCCCACACCCTCTCGTCAAGACGGGTGGCGGCCGCGTTGTCCATGTAGATCATTGATGCACCTCAGACGAACAGGGTGATCTGCGCGCCCCTGGCCTCGTTCACGTACGTGCCGACCGCCCCGTACTCATCGATGAGGTCCTCCCGGAGATCCGACCTTGATATCTTCATGACCTCCATGGTCATCTCGCAGGCGATTATCTTCCCGCCCAGCTCCCGGAAGTCCGCCATCAGCTTGTGCAGCTCCTCCACGCCGGCGGCCTTCATGCGCTTCTTGATCATCCAACGTCCGAGGCCGAACATGTTCATCTTTGAAAGGGGGCCTTTCTCCAGGCCGCCCTTCTTTAGGCGCTCCAGACCCCAGAAGGTGAAGTACATGGACACTTCCATGCCCATCGATAACGACCCGGTCCCGATGATCAGGGCGCTGTATATCTTGTCCATGTCCCCGCTGTGCACGATGATGGTGGTCTTGTCGGTCATATCATCACTCCTTCACCTTACGAATGCGGATGGTCCACTTGGCCCCGGCCTCCCGCACTTCCATCAGCTCCTGGCCTAGTGCCTCCACGGCCATAGGTATCTCCTTCTTCGAGGCGGGGTGGTCGCCGGTGATCTCCACCACGTCGCCGTTGGCGGCCTTCCTGATCGCCTTCCTCATCTCTATGAGCGGTACGGGACAGTTCTTGCCGGTGCAATCCACCTTTATGTCAACCATCGTTAATCCCGGATAGATTTGGGAGTTGAACTTAATAAAACTTATCGGTGGGGCCTTCGACGGAGCGGCGAGAACCGCTAAGGCCTGACGCCAGCCTCGTTCACCAATCGGGGGATGATGTCCTCCCAGGCGATGGCGGTTATGTGCACCCCGTGGACGCCCTTCACGGACAACAGCTCGTTCATCATCTCCACGCACGACCGGATGCCCTCTTCCTTGGGATCGGACGCTTTCCTAAGACGGTCCACCAGCTCGTCCGGAACGCTCATCCCGGCCACCTTGTTCCTCATGAACAGGGCGGCCTTGTGCGAGCGCAGCGGGATCACGCCAGCGATGATGTGCACTCTCTCGTGCAGACCCTTCTCCACCACCAGGCTCATGAACTTCTTGAAACGTTCCAGGTCCAGAACGCACTGGGTCTGCACGAACTGCGCCCCGGCGTCCGCCTTCTTTGCCAAACGAGCCGCACGGAACTCGAAGGGATCGGCGAACGGATTTGCCGCGGCGCCGAGATAGAGCTGCGGCGGCTCTGGGAGCGTTTCACCGGACCAGTTGGTCCCCTGGCACAGATTGCGCAGAACCATGAGCTCCTGGATCGAGTCGATGTCGTAGACGTTCTTGGCCTGCGGGTGGTTGCCGAAAACCTGGTGGTCGCCGCTGATGCACAGTACGTTCCTGACCCCCAGGGCGCTGGCGCCTATGACATCGCTCTGCATCGCTATGCGGTTGCGGTCCCGGCAGGTCATCTGCATGACCGGTTCTAGACCTTCCTGGAGGCAGATCACGGACGAGGCGATGCTGGACATGCGTACGTTCGCCGCTTGATTGTCCGTGAGGTTGAAGGCGTGAGCGCTGCCCTTGAGCATGCGGGCCATCTCGCGCAGACGCTCCGTCTCGCATGAACGTGGCGGACCGATCTCGGCGGTCACGGCGAATTTACCGGAATCGAGCGTTTCCTGAAGCCGGGAGACGCTCATTGCTCGCCCCTCCATTCCTTCTGCGCCGTTCCAGGTGAAGCCTCTTGGTTCACGATCCGCCTCGGACCGCCGTTGCGGCTGGGCCTCCAGTCCTTGGGCGGGATGTTCGCGCTGAGCAGGTCCAGCCTGCCCTGCCTCTCCAACGCCCGAACGATCTGGTCCCAAACGCAAGGCGTGTCCCTGGACACCTCGCAGAGACCGCTCTGGCTTCCGCCGCAGGGACCGTTCAATAAACTTTTAGCGCAGCGGGCGATCGGACATATTCCCGCCGTGAGATGAATGATGCAGTCGCCGCAGCCGGCGCATTTCTCGACGAACACCCCAACGCTCTCCGGCGCCCCCATGTTGGATGTGTTCACCCCCGGGACCACCCTGGCGTCCGGACAGAGGTCCTGGACCACCTGCGCTCCGACACCGCAGGCCATGCTGATCACGGTGCCCTTGAATTCCCCGAGAGGCGTCAGGAACTCCTTCTCGCAGGCCCTTTCGACCGTCGACGTATCAACCTTCCAGCCCTTGCCCTTGAGCTCGGAATGAAGCGCCAACGCTTCGCATACCGCCTTCGATTCCTTCTCCCCTCCGGCGAGGCATATGGCCGTGCACGATCTGCATCCCAGGACCAGTATCTCGTTCGAACCGTCCAGCATTCCCAGGACCTCGGGCAGCGGCTTCCTCTCGGCGATTATCATGCTTGACCCCCCTGCTCCCGGATGGTGGCGCGCATCTCCTCGACCGCCCTCCGGAAACGCGCGGCCTGATGCTCGGCCAGGTGGACCATGGCCACTCTTCCTTTAGCCAGTCCGACGTCCTGCACCGTCCCTTCCAGGACCGCGGACCGGCGGGCGGCGACCTCGCTCCCGTAATGGTGGGCGCAGTTCTCCAGCAGGCACCCTACGATAAGAACGCCTTCGGCTCCCTGACGGAAGCTGCGGAGCACCTCCCATTGCTCGACGGAACCGGCGCAGGGGACCTCTCTGACGATAACGTCGTCCATGCCCCCATCCTCCAACGCGGATAGAGCGGCCGGCAATCCGGAACGGGAACAGCAGTAGCAGACGATCATTTCAGACCCCCTCCCATTTCAACGCCGCCAACCTCCGCCCTGAGGTCCGCGGGCGGCATCTCGATGGCCACGCTAGGGCACAGCGCCAGGCACATTCCGCAACCCTGGCATATCTCGGCGGAAATGGACATCTCTCCCTCACCTAGGAACGGAGCGCCATAAGGACAGACGCGAAGGCAGGTGAGGCACAACGAGCATTTCTCCTTGTCGATCGCGGCCAACGGGGTCCGTGGAAGCGGAGAACTTATCACTTTCATGAGAGAGGCGACGGTCGCCCTGGCCATCCCGGCCGGGTCGCTCTCGTGATGAGCGGAAAGTGCTGAACCGCACAGGAATATGC
>DUJZ01000051.1 GCA_013329565.1 Methanomassiliicoccales archaeon | reverse complement strand
ACAGGTCGTCAGCGTCCCCGTTGTCGGTGTACTCGCAGAACAGGTTGGGCATCCAGACCAGGAAATCGTCGTTCACGATGTCGATGGTGACGTTAGTACCGCCGTCCTCCGTGGGCATGAACATCTGCACCCAGGCGTGCCCGCCCATCTCACCGCTGCCCGGGCTGTACACAGCACCAAGCTGCAGCCAGGCGGGCACTCCGGCCGAACGGGCCAGGGCGCAGAACAGTATGGACTGGTCGTCGCAGTCGCCTTTCAGAACCTCGTAGGTCTCCAGGGAGGAGAGGGGACCGTCCGTTCCCGTCCATATGTGATAGTCCACGTTCTCGTCGATCCAGTCGTATATGGCCTTGGCGATGAGGTATACGTTCGTCTCATCACCCACGATGTCCTCCCGCAGCGCCTCGATACCCGGATCGTCAACGATTATCTTCCACTGGTCGTCCAGATAGTTGTCCTGGTAGTACTGGGGCACCTCGTCCTTTTCAAGGACGCTGCCCTCGTCCAGATCCCACACGTGTATCCTCTGGGTCACCTCGATCGTCATCGTCAAGGTGAATGTACCGTACAGGTCCTCGCCTTCCCAGACCATGGTATCGTACGTACCGTTGTCCCATAGCTCGTGGTATGATGGAGAGACGGAAAGCCGGTCCACCTTCTGGAGATAGGCGCCCTCATCCATGATGCTCACCGGTCTGGGAAGATCGACGGTGTAGCTGATCACCTCACCGCCGTTGGCGTCCAGCGTCAGCGTCCGGACGATCTCCATCTGGACCTCCTCCGGATATTGAGGGGAGAAGGGGTCCACCAGATATTCTCTTAGAAGGTCCTGGGTGGGCGGCAACAACAGCAACAGGACCACCACCAGGATGACGGCCACCACCAGTGTTTTACCCGCCTTGCGGCTACGTTCGGACACGTTCGTTCCAGCGAGTTCGGGCTAAATCATCCTTTCGCCTTATCCATCGCCTTCAGGGCGTCCTTCACCACTGCCGGGAGAAGATGGCGGTGCACCTGCGCGTAATAGTACACGACAAGCAAGGTGGCCAATATAATTCCGATCCACCGCAGGTAAACGGAGTCGAAGTTGAGGGGGATGGCCATGAGCAGGTTGTATCCAATATGCAACAGACCGGCTTGAGCGAAGTAGCCCCGGACCTCACCGCGTGCCGTACCGGTCCCGATCATCGCGCCGGCGGACGCGTGCAGGAGGACCATCTGAACGCCAATAACGATGACCAACAACCATTCTTCGATCCCCAAACCATCCCACTGTTGAATGGTTGAGAACACCACACCGAAGGCCATGGTGCTGCCGATGCCCAATCCTAACGAGAGACCGTAGAAGGAAGTGTCCAGCTTGCGGGCGAAGCGGGGCATGTTGAGTATGATCAGTTTTATGAGCTCCTCGAACACCGCGAAAAGCAGAGCGAACAGAAGGTAGCCCAGGTTGAAATAGGACTGCAGGACGTAGACGATGACCCCGATGACCATGCCCACGGCCAGAAGCGCGAACAGCTTGCGGTCGTCGAAGAAGGGCCTCTCCACCTTCGGATAGGTGTAATCGCGAAGGGTCCAGAACATCAAGGCCAGGGCCGGACCTATGCCCAGTGCCGCGGCCAACATCATCGTCCAATCCATGTCCAGCTCGCTCCACTTCCCTGCGATTATTTAACGCCTGCGTAGGCCGGTCTTCCTTCCCCGGCCGTTACTAGCTTATCATAATAATGCGCCACCACGCAAGCCTCGACGCACTTGCCGCACTGGCGGCACCTGCGATCGTCGACCTTGAGCTGCCCGTCGGCTGTGATGGCGCTGAACTCGCAGTTGCGCTCGCAGATGCGGCAGCTGGTGCATAGCTGCCCGCGCAGGAAGGCCTCGGCCCCGGCCCTGAAAAGCGCTTGCGCGCCGTCCCTTGTCGGTGCTATGGCGGAAATGTGCCCGCCGCCGAACATCTTCAAGGTGCCGTCCCCGGCCTTGACCATGACCACCTCGAACTCCGGCGAGAACTTCACCTTGCCCACGGTCTTGAGCGCCTCCGCCACCTGCGAGAAGTCCCTCTTGTGCGGCACGGTCAGCACGCCCTCCATGGAGAAGCCGCCGGCCACGCAGGGACTAGCTCCCTTGGATATCCTAAGCTCCATGCTATCGCTCCTCATCTGCGGCACCTTCATCTGCAGTTCTTCGGCAACCAGCCTCATCTTGGGCGGCAGCGACTTCCAGCGCCAGAATCCGTAGCGCACGAACTCCGGGGACACCCCGACCTGTTCCCCCCATTCGCCGAGGGAGGCCTCCCATTCCGCATGCAGGTCCGGGTGTATCTCCCCGGTGGCCTTCCACTCGCTGCCTAGACAGGAGGCGCAGAGGTAGCAGCCTATACGCTCGAAGTCCTGCTCGTACAGGGGGTTGAACTCCAGGTCCTCCATCCAGATGTAGCCCCAGACCTCCGCCGCGATCCAGTGGCGGATGGGGTTCAGGACGGTCTGGTTGGGAACGAACGGGTTGCGTTCCACGAAACCGATGTCCGTTCGAGCGAACGATTCCAACGCCCGGTTGCCCTCGATGGTGACCGTCCCGTCGCGATAGTTCTCCTCGATCAGCGTCGTTAACGGCCCAAGCTTGCAGACCTTGCAGCACCAGCGGAAGTCCTTGGCCGGCGGGCCGAATGCGCCGACGTTGTCCCAGAATGCGTTGCCGGCCTTGGCGATCTTGAGGCGCTCGTTCCTGCTCTTGGCGAAGGACTGGACGTACTGCACCGTCTCCGGGAACTCCAGACCGGTGTCCACGAACAGAAGGTCGAACTTCCTGAGAGCCTTCTTGGCGAGACCGTAGCAGGCCAGGGAGTCCTTGCCCCCGGAGAACGACAGAGTTATGGGGAGCTTGGTATTGTTGNNTCACCTGGGAAGAGTCGACCCGGGCCTCTCCGGCGGCTATGTTGTTGCCCATGACGACCACTACCGGGTCGCCGGCCCTGAACCCGCCAGAGAACTCCAGCACGTCGGCGCCGTCCAGCTTCTTGCCCTTGAGGTGGCCCTGCGGACGCCTGGCCTTGACCACTCCTTTGCGGGCCATTTTGGCCAGGAGCGCCGCCCCTTCCGCCTTCAGCTCCAGAGCGAAATCGTCCTTGACCAGTTCGAATCGGAGCACGGCCACGATCCTCCCGTCCAGGATGACCTCGTCGGTGCGGTCCTCGCCGGCCACCTTGTTCAGGAACACGTTCCTGGTGCGGAACAGCCCCGAAGTGCCGAAGTGCTTTTGGAACAAATCGGCGACGGTGTCCACCCCTTTTCCGAAACAGGGTCGTATGTCCCCGGGTGCGGAGACCTCGAACTCCCGCCCGGGGCGGCCGCAGATCCCGCAGACCTCGCCCAGGACCAGGGTGCCGCAGGTGTCGCACCACCGGAAGATGACCTTGCCGTGCTGGTAATGCCTCATTTCCGCAAGCTATCTGCCGCGGACGTACTTCAACCTTGTCCTGCGGCGTGGACGGGCAACTTTTATTAATGAGGGGGTGCACTGGACGTCCGAGATGTACGACGAGTATGGGAACCTGATCATATCACGTAACTTCGGGCGATTCCATTTCGGCCGCCAGGAGCTCGTTCAGATAACGATCAGCGTGGCGGTCTTGACCGCTGCCTTCACCATAGTTCTCTTGGGCAGCTCCCCCTGGTACTTCGCCTTCGGGGTGGCGGCAACGGTTTCCCTGACTGGATTCCTGCTGCATGAGATGGGGCACAAGTACATGGCCCAGCGCTTTGGCGCCTGGGCCGAGTACAGAATGTACCCCACCGGGCTGTTCATGGCCTTGCTGTTCTCGTTCCTGGGATTCCTCTTCGCCGCTCCCGGCGCAGTGTACATCCAGGGAAGGATAAGCAAGAAGCAGAACGGGATCATATCCCTGGCCGGACCGTCCACCAATATCATGTTCGGGACGGCGTTCATAATCCTTTGGCTGCTGTTCCCGTCCTACGGCATGTGGTCCGCCGCGTTCAACTGGGTAGGAGTGCTGTCCCTCATCC
>DUJZ01000008.1 GCA_013329565.1 Methanomassiliicoccales archaeon | reverse complement strand
ACGTCGGTGCTAGGCCACATGCTGATGGTGGCCATAATGTCATATCTGTGCTCGCTCAGGATAAACGCTCCGTCGCAGCGCACGGTCAACAATTTTTACACTTCGCTGTTCCACGACCTCCCTGAGGTCTTGACGAAGGACATCATCACCCCGGTGAAGAAGTCCGTCGGGGGGCTGGAGGAGCTCATCTCCAACTACGAGGAGCAGCAGGTGGAGGAGAAGCTGCTTCCGCTGCTGCCGGCCACCTGGAGGAAGGACTTCGAGCTTCTGCTGCTCGACCCGTTCCGCAACCGGCCTCGGGCCGATGGCGATTGGGCTGTGGACGGCGCTATGCTCAAGGGATGCGACAATCTGGCGGCGTTCATCGAGGCCAACTCGTCAATAAAGTACGGCGTCAGTTCCAAGGTGCTCAGGGTCGGAAAGCAGCGCCTGCTGGAGATATACCAGGACAACGGCAACATCGCCGGGATAGACTTCTACCAGCTGATGCTCGAGCTGGACCACATGGACATCTGATCACCAGGTGATCCGTCCCTCGAACAATCGGAACAGGAGATCGCGATAGTACTTGTCATACGGAAGGGAGAACGTCAGCTCCAGTTCATCGGAACGGAGCTTGATGATGTATTTTCCACCGTCATCGCCGTCATACGAAAGGCGTATGGACGACACGTCGGAAGCGTCGACGGAGAAGTTACCATTCGTTTCCTTGATGACCTGTTCCGGAGACATCTCGTAGAACCTTGATACGTTATCGCTGCTGCTGGAGCCAGGCATGAATATTCCTGCTTGTCGTAGTTCGCCTTTCGCCCGATCGAGCTCCACCTCGCGGATGCGGGCGAAGATCAGCTTCTCCGAGGTCATGGCCAGGGCGTAGGTGCCCTCGCGTCCTACGATGTGGGACGGAGCCGCCACGGCCGTAACTATCTCCCCCTTGGCCGGTTCGAACTGCTCCATCTCTTCGGCCGCCAAGGACTGACCGCAATAGGGACAGAAACGCATTCCCTCCAGGATAGGCTTACCGCATTTGGCGCAGGTCGGCATCATAATATTGATGATATATCCAGAGGTATTTATGGACCCATCGCCTCATCTGTTTTCATCACAATGGATACTGGCATTTTTACCTGTGCTATAGTATGACAAAATGTGACAAATGACAGACGTTTTATATAGTTAGTATGACAATCTTATTTTCAACCCAAGCCAAGGAGATCTAACACTATGGAGGGAGAGAGGATAACGCTGCGCCTAGAAGGCGAGGACCTGGAGCTCATCGATGATTTCATCGAGGGGCACCCGGAGATCTCGAATCGCTCGCAGCTTGCCCGCATCGCCCTTCGCGCGTTCATAGAGAGGGATGGTGGAGCGCGGGTGAGCGGATCGGGCAAGGGAGAACTTGTCCTGAAGGTCCCACCGATCGTAAGTAGCATAATGGAAGGGATGGTGGAGGACGGCTACTACAACTCGGTGGAGGACATCGTCGTGGAATGCCTGCGGAAGGAGTTCGTCTCCAGGGACAACCTGGAAAAGGTGAAGGACGAGCACTTCCAGAAGAGCAGGCAGATCATGGCCAGGATGTAAGGACCCGCTCTGGGCTAGAGCGCAAAGGGATGGGATGCACTAATTTACTTAGCGAACGCGCTGCAAAGCGAGATCGCCGAAACGATATGGGGGCCTAAAAAAATGGAAGCCGGAATAATGGAGCAAACGGTCAGGACCGAGCAGATAGTTTCAATGCTCAGCCGAGGACTGACCGAACCAAAGATATCGGTGGTGGGTTGCGGAGGTGCTGGTAACAACATCGTTAACAACATCTTCGGCAGCTGCAAGAAGAACGTGCAGACGGTCGCGATCAACACGGATGAGCGATCCCTGCAGAAGGTCAACGCGCACAAGAAGCTGCTCATCGGCAAGGACGTTACCGAGGGGCGTGGCGCCGAGGGATTCCCCGAGGTCGCTGAGTACTGCGCCGAGTGCGCCAAGGACGCCATAAAGGACGCCATAAAGGACCGGGACATAGTGTTCGTCATCGCCGGGATGGGCGGTGGGACCGGTACCGGAACGGCACCTGTGGTCGCCCAGGTGGCCAAGGACCTGAACTCGATCACTTTCGTAATAGCGATCACCCCCTTCTCCTTCGAGACGGAGAGGGTCAGCAAGGCCCAGATGGGCCTATCCAGGATCAAGAAGATAGCCAAGACCACGGTGGTAGTGGAGAACGACCGCCTGCTGAACGTGGTGGACGAGATGCCGCTCAACAAAGCATTCTCGGTCATCGACAACAGCGTGGTGAAGATCATCGACTCCTTTTGCTCCCAGGTCAGCATGTCCTTCATGAACGCCTTCACCGAGGAGGTCATAGAGTACATGAGGGCTGATGAGAAGAGCGATGTCGATCGCGAGCAGTACATGATGCCCGAACTGATCATGGCCAGCAAGGGTTCGGCGGACGCCGGGCTGAGGCCGATGGGACAGCTCGGGCCGATGATGCAGTAGGCCCGCACCCGGCTTCCAAACTCTAAAGTGCGGCGGATGTCTGCCGCCGCACCACACCCCCAAATCATTTTCCACTGATCCTCAAAGGTCTTATGATGGCCTGACCATTCTCGTTCCGTGCTCCTGGGGTTCGTAATCAATCCGATCGCCGGAATGGGCGGAAGCGTCGCCCTGAAAGGAACGGACGGGGACGCCTATCGCGTCGCCCTTTCCAAGGGAGCCGTGCCTCTGGCCAGGGGAAGAGCGGTGCGCGCCCTGAGCCGACTGGACGGGGACATCGGATTTCTGACCGCCTCGGGGGAGATGGGGGCCTGGGCGTTGAACGATCTTGGCCTCGACCACGAGGTGGTATGGGAAACCTCGGGGGAGAGCGTTCCAGAAGACACCCGCCAGGCCTGCCGCCGATTCATGGAGAAGAAGGTCGAACTGATCGTATTCTGCGGTGGGGACGGTACGGCCAGGGATGTTCTCGATGGTATTGGTGATCAAGTTCCGGTTATCGGCATCCCTTCGGGAGTCAAGATGCACTCGGCGGTGTTCGCGAACACTCCCGAGGAGGCAGGGGACGCCGTAGCTCGCTTTGTCAAAGGCGAGACAGAAACTCGTCTGGCCGAAGTGATGGACGTTGACGAAGACGCGTTCCGCAAAGGAGAGTTGAGAACTCG
>DUJZ01000061.1 GCA_013329565.1 Methanomassiliicoccales archaeon | reverse complement strand
CCCAAAGGACGTATCCGAACTGGATCGGTTCGCTCTCTTCATCCCCATCGCCGCCCATCCACATGACCGCTACGGCGGCCACGATTATTATCGCGACGACAGCTATGGCGCCGATCACTACGTTCTTACTTTTCTTATCCATCTTTTTCACCTACCTATTTCTCCGGGGGTAGACGACAGGCGCCGCACCCCTTTGATATCACTAATCATGATCTATTGCTCCCAATGCTCTGTGTTATGCGATCCAGGATGATGGCCAGCAGCACTACCGCCAGGCCGGCCTCGAACCCCATGGCCACGTCCACCCTTTGAATGGCCATCAGCACATCCCTTCCCAGGCCAGCGACCCCTATCATCGAGGCGATGACCACCATGGAAAGCGACAGCATTATGCACTGGTTGATGCCGGCCATTATGGTGGGCTTGGCCATGGGCAGCTCCACCTTGGTGAGCTTCTGCAACCAGTTGGTGCCGAAGGACTCGGACACCTCCTTCAGCTCCTTTGGCACCTCCCTGATGCCGAGGTCCGTGAAACGGACCACCGGGGGCAGGGCGAATATCACCGTGGCGATGATGCCCGGAACGTTCCCCAGTCGGAACAATATCACGACCGGGATAAGGTAAACGAAGGAAGGCATGGTCTGCATGAAGTCCAGGACCACCTTCATCCCCTTGTTGAGAAAGTTGCTTTTGGCGCTCAATATCCCCAGGGGAATCCCCACGAGCAGTGAGATGATGGCAGCCACCACCACCAGGGTAAGGGTCAACATGGACAGTTCCCACAGTCCCATGTTCCAGATCACTAGCAGGGCGACGGCGATCAATCCCGACATTATGATCTTGCGGGTGACGAGCAGGGAGAACACGGATATTATCAGTATCATCCACAGGTCGGGAACGGTCATCAGCACGTCCTGGGTGGTATTGGCCATCCAGTTTAGCACGCTGTATATGGCGTCCAAAAGGGGGTCCAGGTTGTCCTTGATCACATCGACCGCTCCCTCTGCCCATTCCCCCCACGGGATCTTTTCCACCATCAGTTCTCACCTCGGTGGGAACTGAGGAAAGGGACCACGTTCCCCGGTACTATCATTCCCTTCAACCTTCCGCCCTCTCCCAGCACGGGGATCGGGTGGTTGGTGACTATCAATATTGAAATAAGTTCATCCAGGGAGGTGCCCTGTTCTACCGTCGTTATGTCGGTACGGGCCACCTCCATTATCTTGGTCTTCCCGTCCTTGATGCCCTTCAGCGCATCATCGGCGTACAGCAGGCCCATGAACTTCTTCTCCTTACCCAGGACGGGAACGGTGGAGAGGCCGACGTCCTTCATGATCACCAGAGCGGTCCTCAACCCCTGCCCAACGGTCACGGTCTGCTCGGGCTTCATCATGACGTTCTGGCAGGAGAGAACCTTGTTCCTGTCCACGCCTTCCACGAAACGTATAACGAAGTCGTCCGCAGGGTTGGTTAATATTTCCTCGGCCGTACCGATCTGGATGATCCTTCCATCGTTCATCAGCGCAATTCGGTCTCCAAGGCGCAGAGCCTCTTCCAGGTCGTGGGTGACGAATATTATCGTCTTGCGCATGCGCTCCTGCAGTTCCAACAGCTCGTTCTGCATATCCTTCCTGATCAGAGGGTCAAGGGCGCTGAACGCCTCATCCATGAGCAGGATGTCGGCATCGGTGGCCAGAGCTCTCGCCAGCCCCACACGCTGCTTCATGCCCCCGCTGAGCTCGGAAGGACGCATGTTCTCGTAACCCTTCAGACCCACCATCTCAATGGCCTTCTGGGAAGCGGCGAAGCGTTCCTCCCGGCCTTCGCCCTGAACCTCCAGGCCGAAGGCAACGTTCTCCAGAACCGTACGATGCGGAAGCAGGGCGAAGTTCTGGAAGACCATGCCGATCTTATGTTTCCTGAACTCCCTAAGCTCGTCCCGGCTCATCTTGAGGACATCGAATCCGTCAATGAGTATCTGGCCGGAGGTCGGTTCGATCAAACGATTGATGCACCTCTCCAAGGTCGACTTGCCGCTTCCTGAGAGCCCCATCAGTACGAACAGTTCGCCTTGTCTTACCGAGAAGTTAATATCATAAAGCCCGACGGTCGCCCCGGTCTTTTCCAGGATCTCACTCTTGCTCACTTCCGCCCTGAGCATCCGCAGGACATTTTCCGGGTTATGGGCGTTGAAGACCTTGGTCAATCCCTCGACCACGATCTTGTCTTCCCCAGATACTTCCTTCCTCACCATTTCCCCTGGCTGTTTTTCCTTTTTACTGAACCCAATGAACAGTTCCTGGAGGGATACCCCAAGGGGGAGGATGAGGCGATCGAGGGCCCGGCCCAAGGCGTTTTCAACGTTTCCCACGCTCCTCCTCGCCTTACGAATTCCTCTCCGCAAGGAGGGCCCGGGTCTACTCTGTTCAACTTCTTGTTTCTTCAATGATTCATTCACTATCAACACCAAATATATAGCAACAATTAAAATATATTACAAGTATTCTAATTTCGAATTACAAAAAATGCACATCATAAATATAATTTTCCCCTTTGAATATCATTGTAATCAAATATAATAATAATAACAATAAATATAGAATATGGA
>DUJZ01000019.1:1617-6868 GCA_013329565.1 Methanomassiliicoccales archaeon | reverse complement strand
GGTCGGAGCGACCGTGATATTCGAGAACACCACCAACGGATTCCGGGCCGAGGCGACGTCCACCGCCGATGGGTACGATATAGCGGGCATAAGTCCGATGTACGGGGCCATCTGGGTGGAGTACGAGGGACATGTGTTCGGAACTGCCAGCGTGCAGGTCCGGATCGGCTCCCCGGTCTCCAAGGACCTATACGTCGAACCGGCCGCTATGAACGGCACGGCGACCCTCGCGGACGGCATCGCTGCCGGCCAGATCGCGATATCCCTCTTGGACAAGACCAACGGGCTGGTGTTCGAGGCCATCACCGATTCGACCGGCGCTTACTCCTTCGAAGGACTGCTTCCGGGCAACTACACCATCCAGACCCCAGACGGAACCGCCATCCAGAGCGCCGACGTCACCCTGGAGGCTGGCGATTCCCTCAGCAAGGACCTGTTGCTATACGACTCCATGCGCCTGAGCGGGCTGGTCAGTTACAACGGCCAGGCCGTCAGCAACGCCCTGGTCGGCATCTCCGGCGATCTGGTGGACGTCTGGGTGCAGAGCGACTCCCGCGGCAGGTATTCGGTCGTCGTCCCCAAGGGCGACGTATCCCTTTACGCCACCGCGACCGTGAACGGCCAGGAGGCGGTGTTCCTGGAGAAGGTCATCGCCACCGACAGCGCCAGCATCGACCTGGTCCTGGAGGACGGACTGGTCCTCTCCGGTACGGTACAATATTCCAGCGCCGCCATCTCCGGGGCTGACGTCGTGCTGCAGGAGCGCAGCGGAGGAGCTACGCTCACCGCCGTGACCAACTCGCAGGGCGAGTTCAGGGCCGTGCTGCCCTCGGGTCTGTACTTCGCGTACATAACCGACGGCACCAGGGCCTACTGGGGCGATGTGAACTTCGTTTACTCTGCGTCCATAACGTTCCAGCTGGCATCCTCCGTCACTATCGGCGGAAAGGCCTGGTACGACGCTGACGGCAACAACGCGGCCTCCGCCGCCGAGGGACTGAACGGGGTCGTGATCACCGTGACCGACCAGGATGGCCGTGTCGTCACCGAAGGCACCGGCTCCTCCGGACAGTACTCCTTCGTGCTGGTATCCGGAAGAACGTACACCCTGACCGCGGAGAAGGACGGCTTTGAGACCGTGGTTCGGAACTACCCGTCCATCGCCCAGAGCGCCACCGCCGATCTGGAGATGATCGCCCTGGAGAGGACCATCACCGGTGCTCTCTCCGTGGCTCTGGCCGGCATCAGCGTCAGGTTCGAGGCGGTCAGCGGTCCAGCCGTTGACGCCAGCGCGATCACCAATGCCGATGGAAGCTTCAGCGCCACCCTCTATCCTGGAACGTACAAGGTCAGAGTGGACCAGAACGTCACCGCCGGGGACCCCTCGATGCGCTACCAGTCGCTCAGCGATCTGGACCTGGAAGTGCTCATCGGCAGTGATCCCGCGTCCTTGCAGGTCGAGCTGGTCCAGAGGGTCCTGGTCAACGGGGCGGTCAGCCCCAGCGGTACGGCCAGCATGGTCTTCGACGGGCCGGACATGGTCAGCATGACCGCCAGCCAGACCTATTCACTGTATCTTCAGCAAGGCTCTTACTCTCTGTACGCCACCGTGGCCAACGGAACCCTGAACTATGCCACGCTCACCCGCGTGGACGTCAGCGGCCCGATGTCCCTGGACGTCGCGGCGAACTCCGCCGCCATGGCCACCATACAGGCGACCATGACCGGGACGAGGACCCAGAGCATGGTCGTCTCCATCGAGAGCGCGGGAGCGTACTACAACGTCACCACTCCCGATACTGGCATGGCCAGCGTCTATCTGCCCGTCGGTTCGTTCACGGCGTCGGTGGACCATTCCACCATCGTGACCATGGCCGCCCAGCAGAGGTACGTCAGGTACGTAGGAGAGCTGGACTTCACCATGTCCACCTCCCGCCGGAACGTGGTCATCAGCACCGTGATGTCCTACGAGAACGCCACGGTGAGCGGCGATGTGCTTGCGGACGGCTCGTCGGCCACCGCCCGGATCGAGTTCCAGGCGATGTCCGCCACCGCTTCGGACCTGACGGTCAACGCCATCGGCAGCTTCTCCGTGGACCTGTCTCCGGGCAACTACACAGTATACGCGGTAAGCCAGGACAGCTCCCGGGCCTATCTCGGCGAGCTCATTATATCCAACCTGGACGATGTCACGTATGATATCGTACTGGTCGAGGCGTTCCGCCTCGCCGGGGTCACTTTCGCCAACGACGAAGGCGTGAGGGCCGAGGTCAGCGTCAACGGGGTGATCAGCATCACCAGTTCCGTCGCCGGAGCTTATGAGCTATATCTGCCTGGCGGTTCTTACGCGTTGAGCGCCAAGGCTGTGCTCCTGGAGAACGGACTGGACGTGGATTACCAGGTCACCGCGGCCGTCTCGCTCAGCGACGCCACCACCAAGGGGATATACATGCAGAGGGTGGCCGAGCAGGACGTCTCGGTCACCTGGGACTCCGCGCAGAAGGTTACTCTGAACGCGGGAGAGACCGCCACCTATACGATCCGGGTAGTGAACGAGGGCAACGTGCAGGACACGTTCACGCTCACCGCGACCGCCACCGGCTGGACCGTGGTGTTCTCCCAGACCGAGGTCGCCCTCGGCTACGGCGTCTCCAACAGCCAGACGGTGACCGTGCAGCTCACGCCGTCCTCCACCATACTGGTGAAGCACACCGCGGTGATCGTGAGGGCCACGTCCATCACCAACTCCTCGGCGGCCGCCTCGGTCAGCCTGGACGCGGTCATCGCCCCGGCTCGCGCGGTGAGCATGGAGTACCAGGGCGGGGAGTCCACGAACGGTGAGGATTACATCCACACCGTCGAGGTGACCAACCCCGGAAACGTGGACGATACTTACGCCCTTTCCATCGGAAACCAGCAGGCACTGCGGGACCTGGGCTGGGACGTCAAGTTGCTCAACAAGACCGTCCTGACCGATTCCATGAGCTTGACGGTCTCGGCCACCAAGAGCTCGGAGATCGAGGTGTCCATGGTTCCCCTGAGGGCGAACCCCAGCCCCACGGTCACCGTGCAGCTGGTGGCGCTGTCCACCGCCGACCAGGCGGTGCGCGCGTCTCTGGATCTGGAACCGGACTTCGTCGGACTGGGCGTGAACGGTCTAACCGTCACCGGAGTGAACGTCGACGATAGCGCGCCCACCCTAGGGCAGGGCTCCTTGATCCTTCTAGGATTGACCTTTGCCCTGATGGCGGTTCTTGTCGTCCTCAGTATACAGAAGGGGGTGTTCACACGAAGAAAGCGCTGATGGTCATCCTCGCAGCGTTCGTGCTGCTGGGCGCGATGCCCTTCGCCCAGGCGGATACGTATGATCCGCTGTACGCGGAGATCGACGGTCCCCAGGTAGTTGCCACCAACAGTGTGACCATGTATACCTTGGTCATGTTCGGCGGTCCGGCCGAGGTCGGCCTGGGGAACTACTCCTACAAGGCCACCATGACCGGGTCCGGGAACACCTACGGCTCGTTCTTCGTTCCGGGGACGGTCGAACCGACCGCTGACGGCAGGTTCAACATCAATCTGACCGCCCCGGCCGAGGCCCAGACGATGACCATCACCATCGAGTGCAGTTCGGCGAGCCTCGGTCAGACGGTGAAGACCACCATCTCCTTCCAGGTCAAGGTGGTCGATCCGGTGGTACTGAAGACGACCGTCGTGAACACCGGTGAGGTGGCGGCCGTTGGCGTGCCGATCAGCCTGCAGATGAACCAGGGCGGGGAGTGGGTGGAGTTCCACCGCACGACTATCGATCTGGCTGCCGGTGAATCGTACCAGTTCCAGTACAACTGGACCGCCATGGACCTTGCCTCAGGGGAGCACAAGGTGCGCATGGTCCTGGACCCCAACAACGAGATAGTCACGTTCGAGGGCGGGGCGTCGGTGTACGAGACGACCATCTACTACAAGATGCCCGGCTACGATTGGGTCAACACCCTGATGTGGGTGCTTATCGCGGCGCTAGGCGTTACCATATTCTTCGTATGGAGACGCCCGGTCAAGGGCAAGAAGAAACACTGAAAACCCTTTCCCTTACAACCTTTTCTCCAGGTCGCCCATACGGCCGTGCAGCCTGTCGCTCATGACCGCCAGGGACACGTCGCCCCTGGTCTTCTCCAGTACCGACCGGGCGATGTCCTGCTTGCGCCTTATGGATATGATGGCGTCGGGATAATCGAAGCGCATGATGACCAGGAACAGCTCCTCCATGAGGTCCAGGTACCGCTCGGCCTCGGGGATGTTCCCCCTCCGCAATGATTCCAGGGAGAAGCGTCTAAGCTCGCCGATGGTGTCCGCTATGCCTAGGAGATAGGCGGTGCCCGGCATGCCCAGGTGGGCCGGGTCGGGCAGTTCTTGACCCTTGACCAACGCGTTAAGAATGGCCGCCTCGGCCACCTCGACCAGGGCGTCCTGCACTATTCCGGAGTGCCAGATCTCCACGTGCTCGGCGAGAACGCTCTTCAGCCTGTGCGCTTCATCGATCGCCTCGGCCAGATCGGCCTCGCCGTCAATACCCTTGTGCATCCCGTGGACCACTCCGCTGGACATTCTGATCAGGGCGCGGGAGGACTTGATGGCGATCTCCCTTACGGTATCCTTCTCCTCCAGGGAGTCCTGTATCCTCTGGGCGATGCGCTCCAGGTTCTGCATGAGGGTAGATTGCCGGGTAATATGAAAAGCTTGCTCAGCCCCTGACCTGGCGCATGTGCTCCACCCTTCTGCGCACCAGCTCCCTCTTCCCTATGTCGTGACGGACGAATATCTCGCCCTGCACATGCTCGAGCCCGGCCTCGCAGATCGCTTCCGCCTCTTCTATGGAATCGGCCATACCCACCACGCCCATGGTGCGGGACGAGGTCGTCAGGACGACGCCGTCCTTCTCGTCCACCGCCGCGTAGTACAGGCGGGCGCCGGTCGCTGCCAGTTTCTTTTCGTTAACCATGACCGGCCGTCCGGCCTTGGATTCCGTGCCGTAACCGGCCGGAACGACGTACTTGCACACCGTGGCCTTCCTGAGGAACGGTACGTCGTTCGAGAGCTTTCCGTCGGCAACACCCTGGCAAACGCCCAGGAAGCCGCTCTGCAACAGCGTCAGAACGTTCATCGCCTCCGGGTCCCCGAATCGGGCGTTGAACTCGATGACCTTCGGTCCCTCCCTGGTAAGCATGAACTGTCCGTAGAGAACGCCACGGTACGG
>DUJZ01000019.1:0-1585 GCA_013329565.1 Methanomassiliicoccales archaeon | reverse complement strand
GTGGTTCGCGTCGGTGTACGAACCCATTCCGCCGGTGTTCGGTCCAACATCGCCATCGTAAGCGCGCTTGTGATCCTGCACCAGCGGCATACCTCTGACATTGCGCCCGTCGCAGAAGGCCTGCAGGGTGAACTCCTCCCCGACCAGGCGCTCCTCTAGCACCACGCCGGCGCCGCCGATCTTGCGGTCCAGCACCTCTTTGACGTAGGCGAGGACCCCTTCCTTTCCTTCCAGGTGCTCTCCCTCGACCTTCACGCCCTTTCCGCCGGTCAGGCCCTCCGGCTTGACGACCAGTTCGCCTGGAAAATCATCAACGAACAATTTTGCGGATCCGTAGTCCTGGAAGGTGCCGAACTCCACGTTACCAGGGATGGCGTGCTTTTTAAGCAAACGGCGGGAGAACCTCTTGGAGGTTTCCAATCTGGCCGCAGATTGAGAAGGTCCGACGCATCCGACGCCCCTCTTCAGCAGCTCGTCGGCCAGTCCCACCTCTAACGGTGCTTCGGGGCCGATGACCGCCAGTTCTGCTCCNNGGCCGAACGGGCGATCCCAGGGTTGCGGTTCTTCATTGCCACGTAGACCGTCGCGCCGTCCCTGATCAACGCCTCGACGATGGCGTGCTCCCGCCCTCCTCCGCCGACAACCAGCACCTTCGCGGTCATGCGCTTCGGGGATGGCGCTGAGCTTTATTAAAAGAATTGATGCTCAGCCCAGCAGCGCTTCCACCAGGGCTTCCAGCCCCTCGCCGGTGCGCTCGCTCACCGGCAACAGCTCCCGCCCGCCCGAGAGCCTGCGGTAGTCGGCCTTGACCCTTGGGACGTCAATGCCCATGTACTCCGCGAGGTCCATCTTGTTTATGACCGCCACATCCGACCCCTGGAAGATCATGGGGTGCTTGCGCACCATGTCGTCCCCTTCGGTAACGGAGATAACGACCATGCGCTTGTCCGTACCGAGCGGAAAGTCCGCCGGGCACACCAGGTTTCCGACGTTCTCCACGAAAAGGAAATCCATCTCCATGAGGTCGATGCCGTCCAGCGCCTTGTCCAGAAGGTTGGCGTCCAGATGGCATTCCTTGCCGGTGTTTAGGTTGTAAGCTTTAACTCCCGCCGCCTCGAAGCGATCGTAATCGTCCTGACCGGTGACGTCGCCTGCTATCGCCGCCACGCGCAGTCCGCGGGCCATCAGAATCTCGGAGAGCTTGATGATGAGAGCGGTCTTGCCTGCTCCGGTGGTGCCCATCACGTCCACCGAGCGAACGCCGGAGCCGTGAAGCTTGTGCTGGTTGTGCTCGGCCAGGTGACGGTTCTCTGCCAGAACGTCGGTCTCCATGCTGATGTGTGTGATCTTGTGCACGGGGGCGGATTTTACCTCCGTTGTTAATAACTTTGCCCTCAATCCTTCCAGTGATCGTTACAACGAACATTCGAGAATTATGACAACGTTTGTTAAAACGACAATATGGCTATTACTTTCCGATTGATTTTATCGAATAACTTTTAAGTAATGTCACGCAAATATGATTGTTCAACTAATCAGCGGTCCCGCAAGGTGGAGGGGACCTACGAGGGGGATTCTAATGGAC
>DUJZ01000076.1 GCA_013329565.1 Methanomassiliicoccales archaeon | reverse complement strand
CCATAGAGCAGACCAAGACCCGGAAGAAGACCTATGAGGAGGTCATGCGGACCAGGATAGAGGAGATAATGGACGCTCCGTTCCCAATACTGAACGAGGACACCCCAATCGATCTGGCCTCGTTCCACCTGCAGAGGGAGGAAGCGATACTGGTCTCCCGCAAGGGCGCTATCGTGGGCATCCTCACCAGCGCGGACTTCCTGAACCTGGGGCTCGATCAGTGAGGGCCTGGGGGATCCTTTCCAGGTCGGACCGGAGGTGGATCGGTGAAGAGAAGGGAGCTGGAGATGGCCTTGCAATCCCTTTCCCCCTTTTCAGCTCCCAGTCCGGACCTGGAGCAGTACTCCACCCCGGCGGTCATCGCCGCCGACCTTTTGTTCGACGCGTTGGCCAGGGGAGATCTGGAAGGACGCAAGGTGCTCGATCTGGGGTGCGGGACCGGACCGTTGGGCATCGGGGCGGCCCTGCTGGGTGCGGACGAGGTAATAGGCTTTGACAAGGACCCGGCGGCGTTGGAGCAGGCTTCGGCCAACGCGGTCAGGGCCGGCGTGGAGTTGGAGCTCCGCCAGGCCGACATATCCGACGTCCAGGAAAAGGCGGACACGGTGATCATGAACCCGCCCTTCGGAGCGCAGCGCAAAGGGGCCGATCGGCCGTTCCTGACCGCGGCCATGAGGTGCGCCCCGGTTATCTATTCGCTCCACATGAGCAGCACCGAGGACTTCGTCCAGCGTTTCGTCCGCAGGTCTGGGTACACCGCGACCCCGTTAAAAAGGTATAAATTCGGGATCCCTTATATGTTCGAATTCCATAGCAAGGCGAAGAAAGAGGTCGACGTCACGCTATTTTACATTCTGAAGACAGGTGTGTTGGAATGAGTGACAAGAAAAAGGTTTTACCAGGTGACGAGGTGGCCGTGGCGGAGGAATACCTCCCGGCCGAAGGCACTTACGAGGAGGGCGGGATCGTGTACTCCGCCCTGACCGGCGAGCTGAAGGTGAACGATAACGAGAAGACCGTCAGCGTGGAGGCCGAGAACCCCATGGTCTCCCTGGCGATCGGCGATTCCGTTTTCTGCGAGGTGACCGACGTGCGCGCCTCCATGGCCATATGCGAGGTCGTGGCCGTCGAGGGACGCTCCCGCAATATCACGGGGGACACCAACGGGACCATACATGTCTCCAAGATATCCTCGGACTACGTCCAGGATGTCGGCCGCGAGTACCGGCCCAGCGACATAATCCGGGCCAAGGTCATGCAGGTCAGGCCGTCCATACAGCTGAACACGACCCATCCGCACTTCGGCGTCGTCAGGTCCTTGTGCCGCAACTGCCGCTCCAAGCTCAGAAGGGCGGAAAAGGGGCTGTACTGCGATCACTGCGAGGCGTACGAATCGCGGAAGATCGCCGACGACTACGGCTTCGTGGAGACCATCCTCATCACCGGCAAGGAATGAGGGGGTGGGGCTCCTGACCGAGGCCGACCTGGCGCGGGAGATCAGGGACCTTGGATCGGAGGTAAGGCAGATGAAGGAGCTGATCGACCTGCTGGTCGTCGAGAGCGAGGACATCGATGAGGAGGGGCTGGTCCTGGCCGGCGGGGCGGAGGTCCCCCGCCCTAACAACTGAACCATGAAGCTTGTTGCTCTGTTATCAGGGGGAATAGATTCCCCGGTGGCCGCGTGCTTGATGGCACAACGCGGGGCGGAGATGGTCCTGCTCCATATGGACAACCGTCCCTTCAGCGGCGAGCTCGGCGTGCGGAAGGCGATGCTTCTCGCGGAAGCGCTTCGCCGGGAAACGGGGCAGGGGATGCCTCTCTACATGGCCCCGCACGGAGAGAACCAGGCGGTGAACCAGGAAAAGTGCCAGAGCTCCTATCAGTGCGTTCTGTGCAAGAGGCTGATGATCCGAACCGCCCAAGCACTGGCGCGAAAGCTCGGAGCGTCCGGGATCGTCATGGGAGATTCCCTGGGCCAGGTGGCCTCACAGACCCTGAACAACATCAGGGCCGAGCAGCACGGGCTGGAGCTTCCGGTCCTGCGCCCCCTGATCGGCCTGGACAAGCTGGAGATCGAGCGGATCGCCAAGGGCATCGGCACCTACGAGATATCCATAATGAGCGATGGCAGCAAGGACTGCACCGCCGTGCCGTCAAGGGTCATAACCAACGCCTCGGTCAAGGACATCCTGAATGAGGGGGCCAAGGTGGACCTGGAATCCATGGCCCTTCGCTCCGCTGAGCTGGCGAAAAGGATCTAGAGCCCGGGGTAGGCGTTGCAGGACAGCCCGACCTCGGGGTCGTAGATCATGTCCGAGGTCACCCTTCTGATGTACCGCGCCTGGACCCTGGATATGTAGAGCTTGTTCTCCCCGATCTCGATGACGATGTCGGTGGACTTGGGGGACTTCAACGCCACCGGGAGCATGACCGGTCCGGAACAGGAGGTGCAGATGCGGTAGTCCTGCCTGTTCTGAGTGATGAAATCGATCACTCCCTGCTCCAAAGGTATCTGTGACATCGGACTTCGTTTATCAGGAACCGGTATTTAACTTCCACGCCAAAAACACCGTCCTCCGTAAAGTTATCAAGGCGGTCGACGTTAACCTGGTCGTGAAGGTCGTTCTGGACACCTCAGCCCTGTTCGGGCTGGAGCAGGTCCCTCCAAACTGGGAGGCTTACGTTACGGAAGGGGTGCTGGCCGAGCTGGAGAAGTACAACGACCGCCGGGCGGAGAACCTTCTGCACACGATCAAGGTGTCCCAGGCCACGACGGCATCGCTGTCCAAGGTGAAGGAGGCCGCGAGGGGCACCGGGGACTCCTCGCGCCTGTCAAAAACGGACATGGAAGTGCTGGCGCTCGCTCTCGAGCTCAAGGCCGCGCTGGCCACCGACGACTATTCGATCCAGAACCTGGCTTCTGTTCTGGGCGTTGAATATCTGCCGATGAACATGAAGGGGATATCCAAGGTGGTGCGTTGGAACTACCTCTGCACCGGTTGCGGTAAGGTGTTCAAGGAGCCGCAGCCGGACTGCCCGGTCTGCGGTTCGGCCCTGCGGACCACTCGCAGAAGATGATCAGTTCTTCCCGCCCAGCTCCTCGCTGCGCTTGGCCCCGGCCTCCACGGCATCTATGAACGCGCCGCGTACGCCCGCTTCCTCCAGGACCCTGAGCCCTTCGATGGTCGTTCCGCCGGGGGACGCCACCATGTCCTTCAGCTCGCCAGGGTGCTTCCTGGTCTCCAGGTAGGTCTTCCCGGCGCCGATGACCGTCTGCGCCGCCAGCTGCAGAGCCACGTCCCTGGGGAGCCCGGCTAGCACACCACCGTCGGCCATGGCCTCGATCACCAGATAGATGTAGGCCGGGCCGCTGCCGCTGAGACCGGTCACGGCGTCGAGCAGCTTCTCGTCCAGGGCGAAGGCTAATCCTACCGAGTTCAGGATGCTCTGCACGGTATCCTTGTCCTCCTTCTTTGCCGAACGTCCCAAGGCGAACCCGGAGGCGGACGCTCCAACGAAACAGGGCTGGTTGGGCATCACCCTGACCACGCGCACGCCCCAGTTCAGATGAGACTCCATGAAGGCTATCTTGACCCCGGCGGCTATGGATATGAGAAGATGGTTGCCGCTAAGGTACGGCTTCAGCTCGTCCAGGACCGGGCCGACGTGATGAGGCTTCACCGCCAATATGACCACGTCCGATGAACGCACGACCTCTATGTTGTCGGAGACGGTCTGAACGCCGAGAGTGTTGGTTATATAGTCCCTCCTCTCCGGCACGATCTCGCTGGCGATCAAGTCCTCGGTCTTGGCCAGTCCACCCGATATGATGCCCTTCATCATGGCCTCGGCCATGTTGCCCGCGCCTACGAATCCGATCCTCATGATAACACCTGCGATTGGCTGACCTTCCATCGATAACTTCGTATTAATCCGATTTGGTCCGCAGCCCCTTTAACGCCTTTAGCAGCTCCCGCATGAACGCCGGCAGGTCGTCTGGCTTGCGCGAGGTTATCAGGTTCCCGTCGACCACCACCTCCCGGTCCATGTAGCGAGCTCCAGCGTTGATGAGGTCCACCTCGATCGAGTGGAAGGAGGTCACCTTCATCCCTCGGACCACATTGGCCGAGACGAGCAGCGATCCGCCGTGGCAGATGGAGGCGATGACCGATCCCCCATCGAACGCGCTGCGCACGAGCTCCACCACCGAATGGTGTCTTCTGAGCCGGTCCGGAGCCCCTCCGCCCGGGATGACCAACCCTAAGAGGTCGCCAACGTCCGCCTCGCCGGCGGACAATGACGCATTCGCCTCGTAGCCGCGCTTTCCCCGGTACGTACCTACCTTGGGGCCGATCAGCACCGGCTCGTAGCCTGCCTCGATCAACCGGTAATATGGGTACCAAAGCTCCAGGTCCTCGTAATCGTCCTCGACCAGGACCGCTACCTTCCTCCGCTCCTCCGGCATGATAATAACATTCGGCTCTAGAATATTAATATCTCATCGCCCGGGAAACGGGTTAAAAAAGCCGAATATTTTTTATTATAAATTTTACAATATATAACTGTCTGGTCAGGCCAAAAAACCTTCACAATCGACCCCCCAGAAATGTTTAAAGTTTAAATAAAGGAAGCATTATCCCCCTTCAATGCTCGTAGACGATTATTTCCCGGTAGCAATGTTCGCTCTGGTGGCTCTACTTGTCCCCGTTATTGCCATAGTCACGGGGAAGCTATTCAGGCCGACGAAGCACGCTGAGATGAGGGACACGACCTACGAGTGTGGTGAGAGGCCCATCGGAGTGGCCCAAATTCAGTTCCACGTACAATTCTACATCTACGCCATCATCTTCGTGGCCTTCGATATCCTTACGGTTTTTCTCATCGTTTGGGCCATGGCGTTTGAAGGACTCTCCGACATCGCCAACATCGCGGCGATAACGTTCCTCGTCATCCTGCTCGCCGGAGTCTATTATTCTTTGAAGAAGGAGAGGATATTGTGGATATAGACCTGTCATTCAACGCCATGACCATGACCGCCAAGCAGTTTGGCGAGATGACCAAGACCATGATGCGGGAGACCATGGTGGCCACCGGCGGCAAGAAGGTCATCGATAAGATCACCGCTCCCATCTGGTCATGGGGTCTGAGGAACTCCGTATATCCATTGCATTTCGGTATCGCCTGCTGCGCCCTGGAGATGGCCGCCGCCGGCGGTCCCCGCTATGATATCGAACGCCTCGGGGTCGTTTTCAGGTCCTCCCCGAGGCAGTCCGACGTGCTGCTCCTGAACGGCTGGATATCCGCCAAGCTCCGACCTTCCCTGAAGGCATTGTACGAGCAGATGCCTTCTCCCAAGTGGGTCATCGCCATGGGCGAGTGCACCATATCCGGCGGTCCGTGGTACGACGCGTACAACGTCATACAGGGCGCGGACACCTTCATCCCCGTGGACGTCTACATCCCCGGATGCCCGGCCCGCCCCGAGGCCCTGATACAGGCCTTCAACATGCTGAACCGAAAATTGACCGCCGAGAACCGCGGCAGCTTCCTGGACGATTGAGGTGTAAAGATGAGCCAAGTCATAGTTTACGACACGCCTGACCGGTCCGTGGAAGACCTATCCAACGACATAAGGTCCAAGTTCCCCGCCGTGGAGGTCCTCAAGACTGCCCCCAAGAGGCTGCACATCCAGGTCCCCCGGGACATATCGTTTGAAGTATGCAAGTTCATGAAGGAAGGTCTCAACTTCGAGCACTGCTCCTGCGTGACCACTGTAGATTATATGGACCATTTCACCGTCGTGTTTCACATATCCTCGTGGACCAACCACATACTTTCCGAGGTGCTGGTCGACCTGCCCAGGGACGATCCCACCGTGGACTCCATAACCCCCTTGTGGGGCGGAGCCAACTGGCACGAGAGGGAGGCCTACGACCTCATGGGGATCGTTTTCAAGGGCCACCCCGACCTGCGCNNTGAAATGCCATCTGATGAGATGTGGATCAACATGGGTCCCCAGCACCCCTTCAACCACGGTCTGTGGAACCTCAGGATAAAGCTTAAGGGAGAGACCATCACCCAGGCCGAGCCGATCATCGGCTACCTGCACCGCGGCTGGGAGAAGATGATGGAGAACCGCACCTACTCTCAGATCGTTCCACTGGCCGACCGTCTCTGTTACGGCTCGTCCCTTTCCTGGACCCACCTCTACTGCCTCACCGCCGAGAGGCTCTATGGCATCGAGGCCCCGGAACGCGCCAAGTACATACG
>DUJZ01000120.1 GCA_013329565.1 Methanomassiliicoccales archaeon | reverse complement strand
GGCATACTGGGCGAAAGGAGCGTCACCTTGAGCTTTCTGGGCGTGGACATGACGGTGAAGCTGAAGCCCAAAGATCTGGACTATCGAGAGGTCGGGGTCCCGGCTTCCATATCCCTTGCCTTCAAGACGGATGATTGCCGCATCGACGTGACCACCAGGTTGATCAAGGGCCAGGGGAACCTCAGCCTTCTCACGAACGCCTCCCTGCGCGGCGAGGATTGGGCGGTCTCCGTGGTGGTCGATCCGTTCATGGACGTGTTCCGCCACATGGTCGAGGTCCGGGGATTGGTGGACGGGGCCTGCGTAGAACTGGTCATGCCGGAGATCGTGAGCTACAGGAAGGTGTCTTTCGCCCTTTCCGACGTACCGGGGGTGGGGGCGCTGCTGTCCAACATCCCGATTCCAATACCCGGTCTGAAAGGGGTGGTGAACGCCGGGGTGTACATCAAGGTGCTTGAGGGCAGGACCGACCAGGTAGTGATCAACGAGTACGAGCTGAACCCCGCGGGTGAGGACGCCGGCCGGGAGTGGGTGGAGCTGTACAATCCCACCACGGAGGCCGTGGACCTGACCGGATGGACCATCGAGACCCAGCACGGGATCCAGGGATTGGGAACGCTGGGCGGGGTCATGATGCCCCGGACGCGGATGGTATACCAGTTCCCGGGGCAGGCCTTGGACAACATCGGGGAAGGCTTCCCGTTCGAGGAAAGCATGGTCCTCAGGGACGAGCGCGGCCGTAGGGTGGACAGCGCCCCCTTCTCCACCGACTGCTGGAACGACGAAAGGACTTGGCAGAGGGCCAAGGACGCGGCCGATCGCTGGGAGTTCAAGAGCGGTTCGAGGGGATCGTCCAACGGCAGGGACCTCTTCTCCATCCTGGACCTCGACACCGTCGAGCAGGTGTACTTCGCTGCGGTCACCGAATCCCTCTACCAACTTTCCTCCGGGGAACTGAGCATGGAAGCGCTGGCGATGACCATCGAGACCGCCCTGCTGCGGATGCTGGAGAGGCTCACCTCGAGCATACTCGACAAGGAGGTGGTGGCCGGGCTGTTCGTGGAAGTGGCAGTGGCCGAGGCGTCATCGACCGTGAAGTCAGGAATGCAGATGGAGGTCATCTGGCGCTGCGGGACCTTGCGGGACGCGCTGCACGATCTGGCCAGTTCAGCCAGGCCGCTGACCCTTTCCCTGGGCAATCCCTTCCAGGCCTATCTGGACGGACTGCCATCTGCCAACGGCATCTGGCTTGCCATGTCCGCCTTCGGCGCGGTCGGCGTTCCCAAGATGATATGCGCTCCCGGGTACAGCACGGAGGTCAGATACCAGGCATCGGTGGCGGTGGACCTCGGCGTGCTAGCCAAGGTGTTCGGCCTCAGAACATCTGGATGGTCCATGGAGGCGGGGGTCGAGATAACTGATGTTCCGGCGACGGCCGTCCCCATGTTCAAAGCCCCGTACGGAACGACACTGGACATTTGGCTGTGCAAGGTCACCGTCCAGGGGGTGGTTCATTGATCTGGGCGAAGATGATCTGCACGAGGATCGTTCCAAAGCAGCGCATCGGCCACCCCAGGACTTATCTATAGGCAAAGGATATTGGATGACGAGGTAAAACACATGGTTAGCCTGAACGATCTGATCGAGGAGCTCGACTGCACCCTGGAGGACTTTTTAGACCAGGTGACCCTGGCCATCGACCTTCTTGAGGAAGGCGAGCAGGAAGAGGCCGTTGAGGTTTTGAAGGGGCTGGAAGACGACCTCTTCGACTTCCTTGGATACGAAGAGATGGATGAAGCCGAGGGAGAGGGCGAAGAAGAGGCCGAGGAAGAGAAAGAGAAGGAAGAGGAAAAGAAGCCCAAGAAGGCCCCGGCCAAGAAGGGAAAGAAGTAAGGCCGACTAGCGGCCCATAAACCGTTTTCCTTTTCTATTCTATCAGTTCCTGTCCCTGCATGTATGGCCTGAGCACCTTGGGTATGCTTATGCGCCCCTCGCGGTCCTGATTGTTCTCCATGATCGACACCATGGTCCTCGGCAGCGCCAGTCCTGAACCGTTCAGGGTGTGCACGAACTCGCTCTTCAGGTGCGGCTCGGGACGGTACTTGATATGGGCCCGGCGGGCCTGGAAATCGGTGAAGCAGCTGCAAGACGAAACCTCAAGCCAGCTTCCAGTGCCTGGAGCGTACGATTCCAGGTCGTAGGTCTTGGCGGAAGCGAAGCCCATGTCCCCGGTGCACAGCAGAAGCGTGCGGAACGGAAGCTCCAGGCCGCGCAGGACGTCCTGGGCGTCGTTGAGCAGCGTCTCCAGCTCCTGGAACGAACCGTCGGGGAGAACGAACTTCACAAGCTCCACCTTGTTGAACTCGTGAACCCGGATCATCCCCTTCATCTCGGCATGCCTTCCGGCCTCCCGCCTGAACGAGGGCAGGTAGGCGGTATAGTAGATGGGCAGATCCTCCCTGGTCAGGATATCGTCCTGCAAAAGATTGGTCACCGGCACTTCCGCCGTCGGGTTGAGCCAGAGGTCGTCCCTCTCGCACCAGTACATATCGTCCTTCATCTTCGGGTACTGCCCGGTGCCGATCACCGCGGCCCTGTTGACGACCACCGGCGGGAACACTTCGCTGTAACCTTGCTCGTGATGCAGGTCCAGCATGTAGTTGATCAACGCCCTCTCCATGCGGGCCCCGTCGCCCTTCAGAACGAAGAAGCCGCTGCCGGCGACCTTCACTCCGCGCTGGAAATCGATTATGTCCAGGTCCTCCCCCAGGGCGATGTGGTCCTTGGGCTGGAAGTCGAACGTGGTGACCTTGCCGTGCTCCATGACGATGCGGTTCTTCTCGTAGCAGTCGCCGATAGGTACGGTGGTGTGAGGCACGTTCGGGATCAGCAGAAGGACCTCGTCCCGCTGGGCCTCGAGGTCGGTGACCGTGGTCTCCAGCTCGCTTATGCGCGCGACGACGTTCTTCATCTCCGCCACAGCCTCGGCCTTCTCCTTTCCTCCGAGCTTGGCTATGCGTAGGGAAGCCTCGTTCCTCTGCTTCCTGAGCCGGTTGCCCTCTTCCACCGCCGCCCGCCAGGCCTGGTCCAGCTCCAGGAACTTGTCCAGCACGTCCTCGCTATAGGTGCGGTTCCTGAGCATGGCCCGAATCGCCTCGGGGTTGTCCCTGATCACGCTGACATCCAACACTACGCTCACCTTAGAAATCTATGTCTCCCTTGCCTTCCAGATATTTCCGGTCGCACAGCAGCACGGTATGACCAACGACCTCTATCAGCACTGAATTGGAACGCTTGGCCAGGTCTTCGGCCACCAGTTTGCGGTCCTCCTCCACGCTGGGGAGGAGGCGTACCTTCACGACCTTCCTGTTCTTGACCTGCTTCGCTATCTCTTCTATAAGTGTGTCGGTGACCCCTTCCTTGCCCACGTGCACGGTGGGTCGCAGGCCATGCCCGACCCTCTTCACGTCCTTCATCGTCCTTGGCGGCATGTCCTTCTCTCCTTGATCTCCATGATATACGGTGTTCTTCTGATACTGTCGCATTCCAGGCAGTGGGTGCCTATGCGGTGGTTCCGCAGGCGCACCCGGCAGTTCAAACCCGGAACCAACGGCGTCGAGCAGTGCCGGCAATACATGGCCCCCTTGGGCATGGCCACCTTGTTCCGTCCGGAGATCCGCCTGGCAATGGTCATGTATCTCTTCGCCCTCGCCATGTTGCCGCTCAGGGCCTCCTTCTCCGACAGCC
>DUJZ01000053.1 GCA_013329565.1 Methanomassiliicoccales archaeon | reverse complement strand
GCTCAATCATTCAATTACTTTTCCTTCCTTCGAGCTTTTCAAAGGCGTTGTCTGGATCGACATAGTATGCGCCGATGGCGTCGCTTACGTCCTTATAGTACGAAATGCCCCTGCTATGGATCTGGTCAAGGTAACGCTTCTTTCTGCCCATCTCCTCGAGTATGCGGTCGGCCATGCGGCCGGTCTCTTTGGCGATCGATTCCAACACGTAGCTCCGGCCGTTGAACTCGAACTGGTCGTTGAAGGGGTCCCAGGCGAACACCTCGTTCGTCATCAGATCGTTGGTGGTCGGTTCTATCTCCAGGATCTCGGTGACGCTCTTGATCCGGCGGACCCGGCGACCCTTGTAGATCACCTGCCCTTGGAACGCCACGGCGTCAAGGCTCTGGAAAAGCACCCGGGGGATGTTCATGGGCTCGTTCTCGATGCGATGCATCAGCTCGTCAATCCCTCCGGCGTGGACAGTTCCCATGGAGGCGTGGCCGACTGCAATGGCCTGGAACAGGGTGAAGGCCTCCTTCCCCCTGACCTCCCCCACGATGATGTACTCCGGTCTCTGACGGAGGGCGGCGATCAATAGGTCGAACAGGGTGATAGAGCCTGGCGTGGAACCCCCTGGATTGCTCATCCCCGACGCCCCCCCGGCGTTCGACCCGCTGCCGGCCATGCCGTACCCTGAACGAGAGACGGATTGGATCCAATTGGTATGCTCTATCTGGATCTCCGGGGTGTCCTCTATGGAAACGATCTTGTCCTCCGGGCGGATGAACATGCACAGGGCGTTCATGAGGGTGGTCTTCCCGCTGGCCGTTCCCCCGGACACCAGCAATGACTTCTTGTTCTCGATCAACGTCCAGAAGTACGCCAACTGCTGGGACGAGACCGAACCGAACTTGATCAGGTCGATCGGGGATATGGGGTCGTAGGAGAACTTACGCACAGTGAAGGTGGATCCCTTTGTGGTCACCTCCGACCCCAGGGTCAGATTCACTCGGCTCCCGTCGCACAGCGTCGCATCTAATATTGGCTGATAGATGGAGACGTGGCGTCCCGACACCTGGGCAAGTTTGACCACGAAACGGTTCAGCTCCAGGTCGTCCGGGAACATCACGTTCGTCTTCATGGAACCAAAAACCCGGTGAAAAACATAAAGAGGCAAGCCAGCCCCGTTGCAACTGATATCTTCAACGAAGGGGTCGTTCAGGACGGCGTCGCACCGCGACAATCCGATAAGGTCCCTTTCTATGTAATATTGATACACCGGATTTCGTTTGGCGTCCACGCCGATGTCGAACAGGTCTAGGACCTCCAAGTAGCGCCTCTTTATGAAGGAGGTCATATTGGGCGATCGGCAGAATACGTTGCCATCATCGGTAGGGATCTCCTCCTGGTCCATGGTGGCCTCCATCTTCTCCTTGATCTCCTGTATGAGATGCGCGTCCTCGGAACGCAGGTGAGGCTCCCTGACATTATAGCGGTACTCTCCCTCCCGGGGGTCGAAGTTCACCTCGACAAAGGAATAGGGAGGTCTAACCGGGTATGCGAGATCAATGTTCGTCCCCTGGTTCTCCCTCTGCCTTCGCATGTACGATATGATCTCATGCAGGGCAATCTTATCGGTCACGGCCGATTCGCCCATGATCTCCTTCTCCAGATCCTTGAGCTTGGACCTTAAGAGGTCCCTTTTCTTGACATCAAAAAAAGGGTCGCCTTCCGTCTTATCCTTGACGGTCTTCAGGGGGACGGCGAAGGCGCCCAATATGTTACCCATGAGGTTACGAGCGGGGCTCATTATTTAATCATTAGGAATGTAGAAAAATGACCGGACCGGGAGGCATTTACAGAACCTGTCACACAGGTTCTAGACCTTTGATCGCCCCTATGCATGGTTTTGAAAAATCAGAAAGGATGATACATTTTTTCATGGTTGGTTAGGGAGGTAGTGAGCGAAAGCCCCGTCCCTTTTTCTATTTGTGCAAGGCTCAAGTAGGCTACGGTTCTCGCTAATTACGGGCTAAAGGCCCTCGCCCGTGATCTTCCGAGTGAAGTGATGGCGATAAATAGGGGGAACCTAAAATGCAAAAGATGTTGAAGAAAATGAAGAAAGATGTCAGTGCCATCTCGCCTGTCATCGCCACCCTGATGCTGGTGCTCATCGCCGTAGCGGCGTCGTCCGGCTTCTATCTGTGGCAATCCGGATGGCAACAGGATATGCAGGATGATATGGGAGGTGTGGACATAACCAACACCATCACCATAGCCGGAAGCTCCACCGTGTTCGAGTTCATGACCCCGGCCGCTGCCGCCTACATGGAACAGAACCCCAGCTACGCGATCAGCATAAGCAACGTCGGGTCCGGCGCTGGTGTCGTGACCATCGGTCAGGACAAGTGCGACATCGGCATGGCCTCCAGGGCTCTGAAGGCTTCCGAGATCGAGGCTTACCCGAACCTGGTCCAGACCACCATCGCCTATGACGGTATCGTCATGGTCATGAACGACGCTCTGAGCGCCGAACTGGCCACAGCCGGTGTAGATGCTGCTGACTACGGCAACTTGACCGCCGTCATCGCCAAGGACATCTACCTGGGCACCATAGCGGATGTTGGAGACCTCGCTACCGCTCTCAACCCCGACACCGGTGTTGACACCTCGATCGTCCTCCTCGTAACCTACGACAGGGCCGATGAGTCCGGTACCGAGGACGGCTTTGCGGAAATGATGCTCGACGATAAAGCGTTCTTCGGCACGAACACGGCCGATGTGAGCGTCAATGGGAACCAGGGCATGATCGACGCGATGATGACCGGGACCAACATGAGGATCGGCTTCGCCTCCTACGGCATGGCGGAGTCCGCCGATGTTGACTACCTCGGGTTCAATGACGTCTTTCCTGACGCCAAGAAGATCGTGAAGGGCGTCATGGGCATCGATGGTGGCTACGAGGCCTCCAGGCCCCTGGTCATTCTGACCAACGGCGAGCCGACCGGTGAGGTTCAGACCTTCATCAACTTCATCCTCGAGGCCGAGAACAATGTAGCGTTCTGCGAGGACGCCGGGTTCATCTCCTACACCCAGTCGATATACTGAGATGGACAGGTTCGATAAACCCCTTTCAAACCTTTTTCCGATTTTTTAATTTTTTGTTCCTAGCCCCGGCCTCTATCGATCTCCGGCAGTATTGTCTGGCCTGTTTCTATATAGGCAGTCATTAACTAAAGTCCTGATGTTCGAAGTCAGGCAATGAGAAAACTCACCATCGACAGGCGCATCGTTTACCTGCTCTCCCTGCAGGTCCTCTCGTTCCTGTTGCTTCTATCGTTCTCCGCCGACCTTTCGTCCCAGCCTTTCTTGCCGATGCTGGTGATGTTCAGTGAGATAGGGCTGCTCGGGCTTGTCAAAAAGCCCGTGAAATGGTTCTATTTCATCTGGCAGCTGCAGTTCTTCTTGGTATTCATTATCGGGGTACTTCTCTACCCCTCATCATTCTTCAACTGGGCCTCACCACCCATCAACGCGATCGTCATCTCGATAATCGGCGGGTTGGTCCTGGAGGCGCTCGTTCTATCTATCCTGCTCTTCGGTGAGCGCCCAATTAAAACAATCCTGAAGGGATCCACGATAAGCATGATCGCCATCGTGGTGGTCATCATCCTGCTGATCGGAAGCGAAGGGTTGAACGGATTCATCGAAAACGATCCTGTGGAGATGTTGACCACTACCGAATGGTTCCCTGAACACAACCCCGACATCGTGGAGATCACTTATCTGAACACGACCCTTCTGCCCTTCTCCTTCTCTCTCGCCGAAAACGATTCCGACATCCATTCAGTGTTGAACGATACGAGGACCACCTCGATTCAGATCGTCAATACCGGGGCAACATCGAACACCATATCGATAGTGGTCACAAGTTCGGACGATACGCTGATCGTTACTCCGAACAGTTCAATAATCTCACTCGTCCAGGGCGAGGCGGTCAGCCTCGTTCTTAACGTCGTTCCGTCAAACCTTGGTGATCACTTCATCTTCATCGACGCCGAGGACACCGGTGGAAACACAGAGTCGAGAACGATCAATTTACATGTCGACTCCGACACCGCAGTCGATTTCAGCAGGGACTTCGATCACAGGTCGATCTCCAACGTTCAATCCAACTCGTTCAACCAGATGATCACTTTGGAGAATAACGGAAGATCAGAGGTCGATGTGTCCTTGGTGGTCCAAGCCGATCCCTCCCGTTTCCATCCTTCGCTCAACCTCGCCCTGTGGAACTATTCGACGATGTCAGCTACTGTCACCTTGATGCCAGGCGACAATCTGAGCTTCCTGCTTCTACCTGGTTATCTGGTTCAGGTGCAGGGTTCTCACGAGATCATCGTCCAAGCGATGGTGGATGGAGACGCTCTTGATAATTACAGGTTCGAGTTCGATTTCACGTATACGAAAATACTGCAGGGGCATGACGATCTCGTCATACCTGTGGTACCGGATTCGACGGTAAAACGTTCCTATCAGGTCGTATCCTCCGGCACGCCGTACGTTCTGATCAAGGCGGTCGAGCTACCCGATGGAGTGACCCCCTATCTCATAAACGGTTCTCATCTGATCGACCTATCAAACGAAACGGTGCTGTATCTCAACGGGACCACCACCAGCATCGAGATCGCCTATGTTACAGAAAGGACGTATTCTGGAAACGGCCTTATCGGTATCCAGATCATCATTCCCGGCACGGAGAGCCATTATGGGATGCTCGCTTTCATTCTGGGGACCGCCCTAACGACCGTTATCGCGTTGCTGATCGCAGTACCCCTGGCCCTCGGCAGCTCCCTGTTTCTGGCTGAACAATGCCCTAGGAAGTTGAGGGGGGCGATAAAATCCATGATGGAGGTATTGGCGGGGATCCCGTCAGTTATCTATGGTCTGTGGGGGGGGCTTACTTTCGGCCCGCTCCTGTCCGAGCACATGTACCCTGTCTTGTCATCCACGCTCGGCTCGTTCCTTCCCTTCCTATACCTGAACAGCGACGGAACCAACTCCATTATGACGGCCTCGATAGTACTGGGGATAATGATTCTTCCAATAATCCTGTCATTATCATACGATTCGATAGCGGCGGTCCCGTATGACATCAAAGAAGCGTCCTACGCGGTCGGAGCATCGAGGTGGCAGACATCTCGGAAGGTCGTATTGAAGCATGCCAGGTCTGGAATATTCGCCGCGATAGTGCTCGGCATGGGAAGGGCAATAGGCGAGACCATGGCCGTACTGATGATCATGGGGTCATCCTCAAGGATACCGGGGTCCATCTTCGATTCGGTTGGCACGATGACAAGTGTGATCGCCTCCTCGTTTGCTTCGAGCTATGGCGACCCGCAATCCCGTCACGGTCTGTTCTCGGTCGCCCTCCTCCTGTTCGCCCTCGTCCTTATCCTGAACATAATGCTCTCCTATCTATCGAATGGAACGAGGAGGAAAAGGTCCAGGCGGGCATGCTCCAGGGGAATTAAGCTGAAGATGTGTTCGCTCCTATCGTCTTTGGACCTGAGGGGAACGGGGCCATCAAAAAATCGATGGGAGGTGGAGTTCACACCAACCAACCGCGCCAGGACCTGGGACAGGGCGGCAACACTGGGAACGCTTATGACCGTCATCCTGGTGATGACTTTCCTGGCCTATATCATAGGTGACATAATAATGCGCGGAGGAACCTCCATCACCTTGGACTATCTGCTTCTTCCCGAGAGCGGAAGAAATGCTGGGGGAGGTTTCCTGAACGCGTTGGCGGGGTCGGTCGGCATGGTCATCATAGCCTTGGCGTTCGCTGTACCGATGTCCGTCATGTCGGCCATCTATGTCAACGAGTACGCCCGGCCGAACGGCCTTTTGGTCAAGGGATCGATGCTGGCTTCCAGCACATTGGCCAGCACGCCCTCGATAATTTTTGGCATATTCGGATTCATGCTGTTCATTTTCATATTGGATTTCGGATTTTCCATGATCTCCGGAGGTCTGACTTTAGCCTGCATGATGCTACCTTTGATATTCGTCAGCTCGGTGGAATCGCTCAGGACCGTTCCCCACACATATCGTGAGGCCTCCCAGGCACTGGGGGCAACAAAATGGGCGATGGTCCGGTCAGTCGTCCTTCCATCTTCCATATCGGGTGTGATCAGCGGGGTCATCATCGCGATCGGAAGGGCCATAGGAGAGACCGCGGCCGTGCTGCTCACCGCCGGATATCTGATAATCACGCCCTCCTCCATATTATCTCCAGCGGCTTCCATGCCGAACATGATCTATCAGTACTACGACCTGGTCAGTAAGATACCTGCGTATGGGGAGAAGCTGTACGCGGTGGCGTTCGTGCTGATAATCATCGTGGTCATACTGAACATCACTGCGAAGATGATAGGCCGATTATCCATTAAGATGTCCTCTAACTGACCGGAGGAATATCCTTGTCAAGATGTTCGTCAACCGAACTTGCCGTTCACATAGTTGTACGTACTCAGCTTTTCGGGAGCGGTGAAAAGAATTGGGGTCTCCCCATGTTCCTCCAATCGCCCAAGATACATGAACCCGGTACGGTCGCTAATCCGCAGCGCCTGCTGCAAGTTATGCGTAACTATGATCACCGTGAACTCTTTTTTAAGGTCCTTGACGAGCTCTTCGATCTTGCTCGTGGCGATCGGGTCCAATGCCGAGCACGGCTCGTCCATCAGGAGCACTTCCGGCCCCATCGCCATCGCCCTGGCTATGCACAACCTCTGCTGCTGTCCGCCTGAGATGTCAACGGCCAGGTCATCCATGCGGTCCTTCAGCTCATCGTAAAGGGCGGCATTCTTCAATGAGGTGATGACCAGATTTTCAAGGATCCGGCGGTTCTTCACCCCGGCCATCCGAGGGCCGTACGCTATATTGTCGAATATCGAAAAGGGAAAGGGATTCGGCTTTTGAAAGACCATGCCCACCTTCCTACGAAGTGCAAGCACATCTGTTTTTTTTAACAGGACGTCTTCGTTATCCAGCCTGATCCGTCCTTCGATTCTGCAATCGGGTATCAGGTCGTTCGTACGATTAAGGCACCTCAACAAGGTGGACTTGCCGCATCCAGAAGGACCTATGAGGGCCGTCACCTGATGCTCATGAAACGCCATGTGAATATTGTGGAGCGTTTTTTGTGCACCATACCAAAGATCGATCCCTTCAACGCTTATCTTCACATCAGACGAGGTCATGGTCCATTCACACACAATATCGTTCGAACGGTCACAAATTCGGGCCTGATCAGCAAGTCTGCCCTTCAGGGGCTTTGGATCAGGGATTGGTCGTGTTCATGGACGAAGTGATGATTGATACTTATCTCCGCAATGTCCTCAGCATATGACGCTATGCGTTCCAGGCTGTCAATTATGTAAGCCAGCGGAACAACGGTCCTAGGCTCCTTGCCCTCCGTCAATAGATCGCGCTTCATCTTTTCCAGATCCCCTACGATAACTTGAGCCTTTGAGACCAGGTCGTACGACTGATCGTAACGCCCACGGAAGAACGAGTTCAGAACCTCGTCGCTAAGAATACCGATGCGTTGGACCATTTCCTCCAGGTTCTTCGCGATCGCGACGCCCCCGTTCAATGCCTGGACGTTATTGTTAATTTTGAGGGCATGGTCAGCCATGCGCTCGACCGATCGGGCTATGAGATGATAGCTCATGGCTTCTTGAGAGGTCATGTTCAGTTTGTCAGCGAACAAGGCATCCCTCAGAATTCGGTTATACTGTTTCGTGATCATCCAGTACAGTTTATCCACCTCATCATCACGAAAGTTCATGTCCTCTCCGCGCCCCTTACCGTCCTTCAATGTTTTCATTGATTCTTTGAGCATGTCCAGGGTGATAAGCTGCATGCGCTTCACCGCCTTGCTCATGGAAAAATCGCTGGCGTCCAGCATGTCCTTGAACGAGATGGATGTTGGGTTTTCATCGATGATCTGCGGGCCGATCATGTACTGAGAAATACGCCTCACCCGTTGGCGTACGGCCATGGGTATGTCCTTTTGAGATCGGAACTCGATCACGGAGTAACCGGCAAGATAGGCGCCTACGAAACGTCGCAGCATCTCATCCATGTCATCCGTGTTCAGCATTATGACCATCTTGGTCTGCGGCCGCTCCTTCTCGCCAATGTGGGGGTTGATGAGAAGGGTGTTGTCAGGTAAAGGAAAAAGCACCACGCTGTCCCCGTTCTTGATATTGACCTTGTTAACCCATTTCTTCGGCAAAGAAACGACGTAAGTTGATTTACCGGTGACCTGTATCTTTCGGGTCTCCATGTTGGAGTAGATTGAGGAATATGATATAATCTAAACCTAAGGACTATATGTATCAGAATTATCGGAAATAGCTATTCATGTAATATTTCTTTTCAAATGGGTTCGCACGCCTTCTCGCATCCTGCCGATAGTAGCTATTGCGCTCCACGGTGTACATCATACTTGTCAAGCGGGCAGATATCGGTCTCCACCTGGATGGTGGTGTGTACGATGCTGAAGCGGCGGTCCAACACCTCCTCTATCTCCCTGAGCACCCGCGAGCAGGAGCTCACCTGCTGGTCCTGCACCACCACGTGCCCGCTGAGCGAGTAGATCCCAGAGGTCAGGGTCCAAACGTGCAGATCATGCACCCCGACGACCCCGTCCACCGCTTTGATGGTCTCCTCCACCTCCTTCACATCGATGTGCGAAGGCACCGCCTCCATCATGATCGACACGGATTGCGATATCAGGCGGTAGGCTCCAAGCATGATCACCATCGCAATTCCGATGCTGATGACCGGGTCTGCAGCATACCAGGAGAAGAAGTGTATGATCAGGGCGGCCACGATCACCCCGATGGAGGAGAGCAGATCGCCCATCATGTGCAGGAAAGCCCCCCGAACGTTCAGGTTATCCTTCGAGCCGGGCTCCAGCAGGACCATCCCGATCAGATTGGCTCCCAGACCAATAAGTGCCACCAATAGCATGACCCCGGTGTCGATCTCCACCGGATCGTAGAATCGCATTATGGCTTCGTACACGACCAGCAGCGAGATGCCGACCAGGGCGATGCCGTTGATGAAGGCCACTAGTATCTCCACCCGCAGCAATCCGAAGGTATGCCTTTCAGTTGCGGCTCGGTTGGCGATGAGCGCCGCTCCCAGGCTGAGGCCGAGCGCAAGCACGTCGGTGAACATGTGTCCGGCGTCGCTCAGCAAGGCCAGGCTGCCGCTGAGGATGCCGCCCACCACCTCCACCAGGGCGAAGGAGGCGGTTATGGCCAGGGCGTACATGAGCATCCTGGTCGACCCGCCATGGTGGTGATGCCCGTGCTCCATGCGCATCGGGAGCGTCGTCTTTCCCTAAATCATTTTCATGCGTGGCCCTCGAGAGCATTTATTAACGCAGGAAGGGATTCGCTTGGGATGAGCCCCCAGGTGACCTTCCATCCCAAAGGCCGCAGCATCGACGTTCCGGCAGGCACCAGCCTGCTGGAGGCGGCAATACTCGCAGGAGTGGAGGTCAACAGCGCCTGCGCCGGAAAGGGCGTCTGCGGACGCTGCCGGGTGGTGGTGGACGGGGACATCGATTCCGAGAAGACTCCCAGGATGACCGATGAGGAATGGGGCAGCGGTTACCGATTGGCATGCCTCTCCAAGGTCAAGGGCGATTGCATCGTCTTCGTCCCGGAGGAAAGTCAGCTCAAGCCCATGCAGATCGTCGGGGGAAAAGTGAGCACCGATCTGAAGCAGCTCTCCCCTCTGGTGAGAGCGGTCTACGCGAAGCTGCGTCCTCCGAGCCTTCAGGACAACGACGCCGACCTGGAGCGCCTGCTCAAACAGCTGGGGTACGAACCTGGCGCACTGGACGTGCCGCTGTCGCTGCTCCGGGAACTGCCCGGGACCATCCGTGAAGGGGAGTGGACGGTGACGGCGTTCCTGGACGGCAACATCCTGGTGGACGTCCGGCCTTGGAACTGCGTTTCCCGCAACTTCGGAGCGGCCGTGGACGTTGGAACGACCACCGTCGCCCTGCAGCTGGTCGACCTGAGCACCGGAGAGATGATCTCCCAGGTTTCCGACTACAACCGCCAGCTGATGTACGGCGAGGACGTGCTGGCCCGCATAATGTACGGAGAGGATAACGGGCAGGACCGCCTCCGGCTCATGATAGTCGACACCATCAACCACATGCTGGCCCGGGTATACAATGCGAGCGAGGTCTGTGTCGGCAAGGGCAGGAAGGTCTGCGCCGAGGAGATAATGGCGGTCAGCGTGGCTGGAAATACGACAATGATGCACATGCTGCTCGGCCTGGATGCCAGGTGCATACGTTACGCGCCATATACGCCGGTGACGAATCTCTCGCCGCGCATCAACGCCAGCGAGATAGGTCTGAACGTCAACCCCCGGGCATCGGTGCACCTGGTGCCCGGACGGGCCAGCTACGTCGGCGGCGACGTCATAGCGGACGTGGTGGCCAGCGGCATGGCCAGGAACGAGGGCATCGGCCTGCTCATCGATGTCGGAACCAACGGCGAGGTCGTGCTCGGCAACAAGGACTGGCTCCTGGCCTGCTCCGCTTCAGCCGGTCCCGCCTTCGAAGGGGGCGAGGTCTGCCACGGCATGCGCGCCGGGGACGGGGCGATCGAGAAGGTTTCGTTAAAGGGAGGCGTACAGTACAGTACCATCGGGAGGACCCGCCCCAAAGGGCTCTGCGGTTCCGGACTGATAGATCTGCTGGCGCAGATGTTCCTCACCGGGGTACTTGATAAGAAGGGGCACCTGCAGCCCTCCGAACGCGTCCGGGAGGGGGAGTTCGGGAAGGAGTACGTCCTCGTCTACTC
>DUJZ01000044.1 GCA_013329565.1 Methanomassiliicoccales archaeon | reverse complement strand
GCAGGAAGGACCGTGATCGGTTCCTCGACCTTCTGGAGAAGGCGGATATCTCCCACTACCTGGACATACACCAGCGTTTGCACGTGTTCCGCATGGAACTGCCCTCCAGCTGCACCGCCGAAGACGTTGAGTTTTTAAAGGGCTTCGTGCAACGAATACTCAAGAGCACGGAGTACCCGATGGTCGATCTGGACGGCGAGGAGCAGAAGGCCGCCCTTATCATCACCGCCGAGGAGCCGGAGGACGAGCACGTCTCCCGCATGTCCGAATGGTACAAGATGAAGCAGGAAGAGGACCGGAAGAGGCAGGGGGACTAGGCCTTATCGGCCATCCTTTCCAACCTCTCCAGCTTTTCTCCGGGGTCGCCGGAGTTCTGCGCTCTTACCCAATCCTTCAGTTTTTCGAACCCCTTACCGCTATCCAATATGCCCAAGGCTTTCGCGACGCCTTCCTCGAGCGAGCTGGCATTGCCGTTCAGATAGAGAATCGGAGCGGTGTTCAGTGCCACCATGTCCCTCCGGGAGCCTTTCTCTTTTCCCATGAGCACCCGGATGAACCGCAACGCTTCCGTATCCCGGTCCAGGGTGCTCAATATTTCCTCCTCATCACCTACTTCGAGGCCCATCTGATTCGGGGCGATCTCGTAACTAGTGACGTCCCCGTCCTCGTGGAACTCGGCGATGATCGTCCTTCCCAACGTGGAAAGCTCGTCCATGCCCCGCTCGCCGACCCCGTCCAGCCCGTGGGCGACGATTCCCTTCCGGTAGCCCATCTCCCTCATCGTCTTCGCCAATGGCAGGACCAGCTCCTGGGAGTAGACGCCGCGCACACCTATTTCCGGAGAGGCAGGGTTCGCCAGCGAGCCAGCCACGTTCAGTATCGTTCCGAAGCGGATCTGCGAAAGGATGCGGTACAGCGCCTGCGGGTGCACCTTGGAGCTCATGCCGTTGAAGAGGCCGATTCCGGCCACCTCCACGCTGCGCTTGACCACCGAGACGTCGCACTCCACGTCCACCCCGAGCGTCTCCGCCATGTCCACTATGCCGCATTTGGACGTGATCGCCCGGGCGCCGTGCTTGGCCATGTAGACCCCCCCGGCGGCGGCCACCACGGACGATAGGGTGCTGACGTTGAAGGTCTTGATGCGGTCCATGCCGGTGCCGCAGTTCTCGACGAGATATCCACCGACCTCCGGTCTCGCTTTGACCGTATCGATCTCGAATATCGCTTCCCAGCTGCCGGCTATCTCTTCTGGCGTTGGCCTTGCTGACGTCAGAGCGGCGAGGAACGCTCCCTGCTGCAGGTCCGGCTGCTTGTTCAAGAGGACGTCGCGGAACATGTCCCTGGCCCCCTGCCGTCCGATGTGCTCTCCCCTGATCAACGCGTCGACCGACGCCCCGAACTCCCTAAGCTCGTTCTCCATGATGTTCCCTCTTCAAAATGTAACGACGGCCTTCTGGCCGGTTCGTCCGGAGGCGTGCCCGAAAGCTTGCCGTACGTCTTCCAGACCGTATTTGCCGGTGAATAACCACGAAAGGTCCGACCCTTCCCTCAGGACCTTGACGGCCTCCCTGCCGTGCCTGCTTCCGTTCCCGTAGCTTCCGACCACGGTAAGCTCCCGGTAGTGCATGTCACGAACGTCGATCGGCAGCGGGGAGTCGCCCCGGCGTGGACCGGAGAATGCACATAGCCTGCCACCAGGGGCCATTAGCTCGAAGATGCTGTGGTCCAGGCGGACGTTCGGCGTGCACGGGATGATCACGTCGGCACCTCTGCCTTCAGTTCCGCACTTCACCATCTCCGCCAGCTCGTCGCCCTTCGGCCGCGACAGCCGGTCGAAGAGCCCTTTCGGAACATCTCGTAAACGTTCCAGCACCGGTTCGCTGAGCATGACGCTGTCCGCCCCTCGGCGTTTGGCAAGGAACGCGTTCAGGCAGCCCATCGGTCCTCCGCCCAGAATGAGAACGGAATCCCCATCCCCCACCCGGAGCTTCTCCTGGGCGTTGATGCAGCATGCTAGCGGTTCCGCCAGCGTCAGCATCATCGGATCAGCGTTGCCGATGGGTACGAGGCGTGAGGGATCGCCCACGGCCATCATCTCGGCCATGCCGCCGTCGGTGTTGAACCCCATGATCCTGACCTTAGGGCAGAGGTGGTCGTTGCCGGAGCGACAGTGGACGCATGAACCGCACGATTCGCCTGGCCATACCTGTGTCATATCCCCCTTGCGCACCATCGCGCTGTCCGTGTCCAAAACCTCGGCGGTGACCTCGTGCCCCGGTATGCGGGGATACGTCAGATCGCGGTGCCCCGCTTCCAGCATCTTGATGTCCGTGCCGCAGACCGCGCAGGCCTGGACCTTCAACAGCACGCCGCCCTTCGGCAGGACGGGATCGTCCACCTCGTCCACGTCCAGCACTCCCGGGGAACGCATCAGGGCAGCCTTCATTTTCTCACCGAATATGAGTTGGATATATCATCCAATTATATAACTGATACGAACACCTCTCGTCCCCTGTGGAAATCCGTAACGTCAGATGGTGAGGAATTTAAACCAGTAGCTACCTTGACCGTTCGATGGCGCGTCGGAACTTCATCGCCCTGGCCTTGGCCTTGATCATGCTGGCAACGATCTTCACTATTCCCTCACCAGGGGATGTTGACGCCGACGTTCAACGGTTCACCTTCGAACCGGCAGGATCCCCTTCTGGCGACATGCGATCGTCGGAGCTGACCCCATCAAGCCTATCCACCCGCTCCGCCGAGGGTCTTCTCTTCAACATCAGCGTCACGTTCTCCTACGATCTGTTGGAAGCGCAAGGTGACCGTCCCTGTGCCGGCGCTTACGTCCAGCTGAGATTGAACGGAATGAGCTCCTTCAATACCATCCGTTCCGGACACACGGACGATGATGGAAAGGTCACATTTTCAGGACTGACGGCCGGCACCTACGTGGCCCGCATCGAGACGGACGATGACGGCTGGGTCCGGGTGGCGGACGGGTCCAAGTCCATTACGCCGACGTTCCATTGGTACACCCAGCAGTTCACTGCCAGTTCGCAGACGGACATCGAGTACCGAATCACCGACCAGACCAGGGGGGCCTGGGCGGTCTATAGCGACCTTCGCGACGGCGGCTCCTGGCTCAAAGACCGTACCGGATGGGAGCGCTCCCAGGTCACCGTGGTATGGCCGGAGGGCGATTGGCCGCACTCCCATGGTCACGAGATCCATATGCCCGCGGACGAGTTCTTCCAGGACGCCATATGGAGAAGGGACATAACCCTGCACGAGTACGCCCATTGCGTTCACTTCGAGCTTCGAGGCGGGAGCTTCCCGGACGGGGACGGGCCGGACCCGCATTACATCGACAGCGAGTCTTCCACGGGGTTCGCCTTCACCGAGGGCTGGGCGCAGTTCTTCGAGAGAGCGGTCGACGGTGATCCGCTGCGTTCGGACGGTACGTCGTTGGAGAGCACCGTGTTCGCCGACAGCCCCTACGGCCATGGCGACAGCGGGGACATGGACGGTGCGATAGTCGAGGGGGCGGTGGCCAACGTGCTCTGGGACCTTTTCGATGGAATTGACGCTGCGGACCGTCCGTCCGGCAGCGCCCGAGGGGACTTCGTGGATAACGAGTTCTCCACCCTATGGAACATAATGTACGATTACCAGCCGGAGAGCCTGGAGGATATCAAGAGGGCTTGGCCGGTGCGTGACATGAACGTCACCGCGGTGTTCCGCAACTCGCGCGTCCCGATGGAGCTGGACCCGCCGAGCAATCCGGACCACTTCAGCTCATCGCATACTGTGGGGGAAGGCTCGTCAGATAGCACTATCAGCTTCATCTGGTCGGGAGCGAGCGACAGCGGGAGCGGGGTGCTTGGATATAGCATATTGATCAGCACGGACGCCAACGCCATGCCGGACCTGGTGATGGACGTTACCTCTGGAACGTACACCACTAGCTCGCTGTCCCCGGGAACATACTACGTTCACATCAGAACGGTGGACGAGGACGGCAACTGGGCGGAGGACGTCTACACCATCGGTCCGTTCGTGATCGACCAGGGGGCTGTGCCTGTGGATGACGAGCTGTTCCCGGAGGGCGACATTAGGCAGGCGTTCCTCGGGCTCACGATAGTGCTGGCGGTGGTCGTATCGCTACTGATGCTGGTGATGTACATGGAGAAGAAGGGCGCTAGGCCGCAGCCTCCGTTGCCGGCATCGAACAACTGCCCCTACTGCGGGCGGTTCGACCATGGAGGCCAGTTCTGCCCCTACTGCGGCGGAAGGTTGAGGTGAGGAGATGAGGAAGGCGGAGAGGGAGATCAAGGACCCGGTGGAGCTGGAGAACGTCATCCGTAGGGCGGAGGTCTGCAGGCTGGCGATGGTGGACGACGGGGAGCCGTACATCGTGCCGTTGAACTTCGGATACCGTGACGGATGTCTGTACTTCCATTGCGCCAGGGAGGGCCGCAAGCTGGACGTCCTGAGGAAGGATCCCCACGTGTGCTTCGAGCTGGAGTCGGACGTGCGTCTGGTGAAAGGCGAAAAGGCCTGCCATTGGTCCACCAGCTACGAGAGCGTCATCGGCTGGGGCACGGCCTCGATATTATTGGACGAGAAAGAGGTAAGGGAGGGACTGGAGGTCCTGATGTCCCATTACACCGAGGGACCGTACGATCTCGACCCTCGTTCCCTATCGCTAACGGCTGCGATAAGGGTAAAAGTGGATAGGATGAACGGTAAGCGGTCTAAGCGGTGACCTTGGCCACCTTTCCGCCGTAGCGCTCCACGATGAACTCCTGGAGCGGCAGCCTCTTCCCGCTCGACCTCAGCGCCTCGTGAACCATTCGCTGAAGGCCGCCGCAGCAGGGCACCTCCATGCGGATCAGGGTGATGTCCTTGATATCGTTGTTCTTGAAGATCCGGGTCAACTTCTCGATGTACGCCTGAACGTCGTCCAGCTTCGGGCATCCGATGATAGCCACCCTTCCGGCGATGAAGTCCCTTTGTACATTGCCTAGGGAGAAACCTGTACAGTCGGCGGCGATGAGCAGCGAGGCGTTCTTGTACGCCGGGGTAACCTCCGGAGCCAGGTGCAACTGTATCGGCCAGTTCCTCAGCTGAGAAGGGTTGTCCCCGGTAACAGCTGGTGCCGCATCAGGCATGATCATCATCGGCCGGGAGGAGCTGCATGCCTGGAGCGGCTGGTTCTTGCTCGATCCCACATGCTCTTTCGCTGCTCCCTCATCGAACGGGTCGGCCTCCCTCTCCTCTATCGAGAGCGCCCCCTCTGGACAATGCCCGAGACAGGCCCCCAATCCATCGCAGAACATGTCCTTGATGACCTTGGCCTTGCAGTTCTCTATCACTATTGCACCCTCCGCGCAGGACAGGACGCATTCACCGCAACCGGTGCACTTGCCCTCGTCGATCTTGATGATCTTCCGCTTGATGGACATGGCGGTCGTTCCATGAAGCTGACCTTTTAAGCGTTTTGCTCTGCCCTCTCCCAACGTCACGAAGAACATCGGAAATGTAATCTACCCGGTGAAGATATGAATTGTGGATGGCCGCCATTTCCTGGGATCTGCTGTTCGCCATTGTTCCTGGGTTGATCCTTTTCCTTTACGGGATAGAGAACTTCAGCAAGGAGATCATCAATTCGGTTGGTGAGCGCTTCCGCGAGACCCTGGGAAGGCTGACCAAGGACCGTTGGAGGGGGGCTGCTTTCGGCGCGTTGTTGACAGCCACCGTGCAATCCAGCGCCGCCACCACCGTCATCGCCGTCAGCCTGGTCAACGCCGGCACGATATCCTTCGCTTCCAGCCTGGGAGTGATCATCGGGGCCAATATCGGAACCACCGTCACCGCTCAGCTGGTGGCCTTCAAGCTGACCTCCTTCGGCCCGCTCTTCATACTGGTCGGTTTCGTCTGGGGCCTTATCGGCGGCCGTTACAAGTTCATCGGAAAACCGTTGTTCTACTTTGGTCTGGTGTTCTTCGGCCTGCAGCTGATATCCGGCTCGCTCGACCCCATAAGGGAGGACCCCCAGATCATCTCGCTGATATCCAATCTGGACAATTTCCTGATCGCCTTGCTGGTAGGCGTGCTGTTCACCACCGCCGTGCAGTCCAGCTCGGTGACCTCTGGCCTGATGGTGGTGCTGGCGTCCAGCGGTCTGTTGACCCTGGAACAAGCCATCCCCGTTCTGCTGGGAGCGAACATCGGAAGCACCACGACCACGCTGTTCGCCTCGGCCAAGATGGACCTCTGGGCCCGCCGGGCGGCGACGGCGCACTTTCTGTTCAATGTTGGCGGGGTGCTGATCTTCATCCCCCTGGCGGGACTGCTGGCCACGGTCGTCGTCGACCTTACCCCGGACGTGGGCCAGCAGGTGGCCAACGCTCATCTCATCTTTAACGTGGTCACGGCCTTCATATTCCTGGTGATCATCAAGCAGTTCCAGAAGGTGGTGGTGAGGGTCGTCCCGGGAGAAGAGAAGGAAGTGCTATTCCGTCCGAAGTTCCTGACCAAGGAGCTGCCGGAGGACAATGATCAAGCGTTCCGTTTGATAGAACAGGAACTGGGGCACGGCCTGGAGGTCACCAAGAAACTGCTGGACACGTCCTTCTCGTCCCTCTCCGACGGGGGGACCAAGGCCGTTCAGAAGGTGTCCAAGCTGGAATCCTTGAACGACTACTTGGACGACCAGATCGAGGACGCCATCCTCGGGATGTCACGTCGGTCCCTGAAGGAAGAAGATGGACAACGGACGACGTTGCTGGTGAGGATGTCGAACCTGCTGGAGAGGCTGGGGGACCAAGCGGAGGACATTGGGGACGTGGCCACCAGCTACCGGGAGAAGGGACGTGACGTTCCAAAGGAACAACTGGAGCAGCTGGCCAGCGTATACGGGATCCTGAAGGACAATCTGGAGCTGCTTGGCGAGGAGGTACTGAAAGTGAACGAGGAGACCAAGGCGACCATAAAGAACGGCACCACGGCCATGAACGCCCGGATCAATCTCATCTACCGCGAACATCTGGAGAGGATGAAGGACGCCAAGATACCGTCCGATTCCACATTGCTGGAGCTGCTTACCATCATGGAATCGGCCAATGAGAAGGTGCGTGAGCTGGCGGCGATAGCCACTGATTACGCCAGCATAGCCTCTTCCCGGACATGATGAGACGAGCTCAGACGTACTTCTCCCGGTACCGCATGAGCTCGCGCCAGAAGACCGGTGTGAAAAGCACCAGCACCGATATGAATTCCAGACGGCCGGCCCACATGGTGAAGGTCAGGACGAGCTTGGCCGCGTCGGGCAACATCCCGAACGAACCATAAGGCCCTATTATACCTATACCGGGACCTGCGTTCGATAATGTGGCCACCGCCGCGCTCATGGAGGTGGCCGGGTCTATTCCTAATAGGATGAGAGCTACGACCGCGACCAAGGCGGTGGCGAGATAGCACATGACCATGGCTATAACTGAGGACATGGCCTCTTGGCTCAACGGCCTGCCATCGATCTTGACGGTGAAGATCGAGCGGGGATGGACGGTCTTATGCAGGGCAGAGGCGATGAACTCCCTTGAAAGGAAGAAACGAGCGACCTTGATGCCCCCCGCGGTCGAACCGGTGCAACCGCCGATGATCATCAGGGCAAAGAGAAGGAACACGATCCCTTTGTCCCAGGTGACAAAATCCGCTGTGGCGAATCCGGTCGCGGTCAGAACGTTCACCACCTGGAACATGGAAGTCCGTATCGCATATTCGAGTTCATTGAAGGCCTTGTCCCACATGACGAAGGCCACTATGGCCGTACTCACAGCTATCAACAGAACATAGATCTTGAACTCCGAGCTCTTCCAATAGGTGCTGAGGTTTCGGGTAACCGTGGCCTGGAAATGTAGATAGAAATTGACCCCTGACATGAACATGAAGAAGATCACTATCCATTCGACCTCCGATGAAGCATAGTATGCTATGCTGGCCGAATGAGGGGAAAAACCTCCGGTCGACATACCCGAAAACATCACACAGAAAGAATCGAAGATTCCTATCCCAGTGAACAACAGGAGCACGAGCATGATAACGGAGAGGGAACCGTATATGTAGTGGAACTTGCGCGCCTCCTCCTGGATGCGGGCAGAAAAGTTTTGAACGTCCAAGCCCGGGAACTCGTTCTTGAACAGGTTGCGGCCGCCCACACCCAACATGGGCAGGACGGTAACGAATATCATGATGATCCCAGCTCCGCCTAGCCACTGCGTGAAGCTGCGCCAGAAAAGGATGCTCTTGGGCCATGATTCTATGTCGATCATAATGCTGGAACCGGTGGTTGTGAAGCCGCTCATGGTCTCGAATATGGCGTCGACCACGCCCATCCCATACATCACGAAGGGGATGGCGCCCATGACCGTGAGCGCAAGCCATCCGGTGGCCACCACGAACATGGCCTCGGTCGGCCTGGTGTTCTCGGGCGAACGATAACGCAACAGGAGCAGGAGGCCACTGATGAGACACAGCAGTAGCGGAAATATCCAAGGCCGGGGGTCCTCCCCGTAGTACGATGCCACAAGATAGGGGAAGACCAGGGCGATGGACATGTAGATCATCAAGACCCCGAAGATGTGCGGGATGGCGCTCTCCTTGCGGGCCACTTTGTCGAAGACGCTGCTCACGTCCACGTTCAGGCGGTCGAAGTAATAGGACAGCTGGCCGAACCATCTCCTAACCTTACAATAGAAAGAGGTCATCTGCGCCCCCTAGGGTCCCATAGGTATGTTGGCCTTGAACATCCACTCCAGCTTGGCTATGGCCGACTGCAACGCGTAAATGAACACCTTGTCCCCTTCCTCGATGACCGTTTCGGGGGAGGGGATGAGCGCCTTGCCATCCTTGACCACCAAGGCGATGGCGGACATCTTGGGCATGTCGATGTCGGCGATCTTCTTGCCGACGATCCGGCTTCCCGCCGTGACCTTCAGGTCGAAGAACTCCTCGGAGAACTTCTCCAGGAGGAGCATCACCTCGTAGTCGTGCACCGTCTCCTTGATGATCTCGTTGGCCACCACATGATAATAGCCGACCGAAGCGTCGATGCCGCTCATGCCGAATATCTCCTCGTACTCCCTCTTGGAATACCGAGAGATGACCTTGGACACACCTAGGTGCTTACCGATGAGGGATGCCAGGAGATTGTCCTCCTCGTTCTCCGTGGCGCAAATGAGAACGTCGGCCATGCTCACGTTCTCGTTCCTCAGCACGGACGGGTCGGAGCCGTTGTCGTTGATGATGACCGTCCTGGTGAGCTTTTTGGCAAGGATGCGGCAGCGATCCTCGTCGTTCTCGATCAGCTTTATAGATAGCTTCTCCTTCTCGAGCAGGGTAGCGAGATGCTCGCCCACTATCCCTCCTCCGATGATGACCACGTCCCTGGTCTCTCTCAGGATGCCCAACATCCTGTTGAAGTTGGCGACCGCTTGACCTTTCCCTACGATGGTGACCTCATCGCCCTTCATGAGGACGTCGTTGACGGTAGGAACGATTATCTGCTTGCCGCGATGGATGATGAGTATCTTGCATTCCTCCGGGATGGGAAGCTCCCGCAAAGGCACCATCACCACGCCCTCCTTCCTCCCGCTGACCTTGAACATCGCCAGCTCTACGTTCAGGGAGGGGATGCTCTCCACCCCTACGGCGTTCTCCAGAAGCGCGATGCGCAAGAGCTTCTCGGCGGTGAGGTATTCCGGCGAGATTATATGGTCGACGTTCAGGAACTTGGAGGCCATCGCCCCCTCGATATAATCGGGATTGCGAACTCTAGCGACAGTGACCAGCTTAGGGTTGAACTGCTTGGCTATCATGCAGGTGAAGATGTTGGTCTCGTCCCTCTCCGTGACCGCCAGCAATAGATTGGAATCCTCGTTGATGACGCTCCTGAGCACCTTAGGGCTGGCGCCGTTGCCGTTCAATGCCCCTACGTTGAGATGATTGACCACGTAGTCGTAACGCTTGAGATCGTCCTCTATGACCAATACAGAGTGCTGCTTGGAAAGCATCCTGGCAATCGTATAGCCAACATTGCCTGCGCCTACAACGATAACGTGCATCCATCAACTCTCCGCAAATCGAATAGATGGACCTAAATTCCATACGGGACTAATAACCTATTGCTGGAACCTGAATGCGCTTGTAAAAAAAGGCAACCCGAAGCTTTGGCCCTCGGCAGGCGCCCCGATCTTCCTATCGATCTCTAGGCCCCTTTACTTCTTCTCGATGTCCCACTCGCAGTAATGGTCCCCTTTGGTCATGACCTGATCGGGCATGAAACGATCTCAGGGACTGATCACGCCCAGATATCCTCACATAGCGTATTCCAGAGAGGGTCTGGCTTGCGGCACGGTTCCGGACAATGGGCACTTGGTGTTCCTGAACACCACCCGGCCGGTAGAGGCTTCCAGAAACTGGCCCTCGATGCCCATCATCTTCTCCCATATCCGGATGACCGAGGCGGTGGCCATGACATCGTGACCTTTGTACCCCTTTTCCTTTATGAAGCGGCTGGCCCGATCGCGGCCGATCTGCCTCATGGTCGGCCCGTAGGCCTTCATCGTGGCCTCCGGCCCCATGGTCTTCATCATCGTCCCGATGGCCCCCAGCCACCATTGGCCCATAGCCTCGGACAGCATCGCCTCTTTCTCGTCCCGGCTGACATGGACCTCCTTCAACTTTTCCATGTCACTGTTGTACCAGGACTTGCTGAAGCCTCGTGTGGGATCGGTCGCCAGAAAAGGATGGACCGGAGACCAGCTCGGAGCTTCTCGCCATAAAAGCCCGAGCATTGGTTGGGTGCGATGGTAGATAAAGGTTACTGGAGGGCGTTCACGCCCGTCGCCACGATGGTTCAGGCCATCAATTCGATAAGGGTACGGGTGAACTCCGCGGTCCCGGCCTTCCCACCAAGGTCCCTGGTCAGCCCCTTCCGGCCCTGAAGGACCTTTCGCACCGCACTTTCAATCCTATTGGCTACCTCCCTCTCACCTAAGTAACGCATCATGCTCGCGGACGACAGAATGATGGCGATCGGATTGGCCAGCCCCTTTCCCGCGATGTCTGGAGCGCTCCCGTGCAC
>DUJZ01000010.1 GCA_013329565.1 Methanomassiliicoccales archaeon | reverse complement strand
GCTCCGGACCGTGCATCGCTGCGTTCTACGACCGCAGCAAGGTGGACGGTCTCGTTATCGCGAAGGCCGTACAGGACTTCTATGAGGGCCACGGCGTGGAGTGCTTCTGCTGGAACACCACGTGGGGAACAGGATGCGAAAAGGTGGGACCATGAATTACGCCGTCAAGTGCTGGGAATGCGGGAAGGAGATCGAGAACCACTTCCTGGACGCCTGCCCGAGCTGCAACGGCAGCTTGACCGTGGAGATGGACCTCTCCCATCTGGAAGGCACCTGTCCGGAGGATCTGCGAACAAGACCGTTGGGGGTGTGGAGGTACGAGCATTTCCTTCCCATCCGTTCGGAACCGGTGACCTTGCAGGAGGGCGGCACGCCGCTCTACGACTGCAGGAAGCTGGCCGAGGAGTATGGCGTTCGAGATCTCTTCGTCAAGTTCGAAGGCGCCAATCCCACCGGCTCGTTCAAGGACCGCGGGATGACCGTGGGCGTTTCGAAGGCGGTCGAGCTCGGCTGCAAGGTGGTCGGATGCGCCTCCACCGGGAACACTTCCGCTTCGCTCGCCGCGTACGCGGCCAAGGCCGGGCTGAAATGCGTGGTGCTGCTGCCATCGGGAAAGGTGGCCTCGGGAAAGCTGGCCCAGGCCATGTTCTTCGGCGCCAAGGTCGTGACCATCGACGGCAACTTTGACGACGCTCTGCGGGTCGTGAAGGACCTGGCGCACGCCGGCGACCTTTACATGCTCAATTCCGTCAATCCGTTCCGTCCTGAAGGCCAGAAGACGCTGTGCTTCGAGATCCTGGACCAGATGAACTTCGAGATCCCGGACCGCATCATATACCCGGTCGGCAACGCGGCCAACATCTGGGCCGGTTACAAGGCCATGAAAGAGTGGCTCGAACTGGGCTGGATCGATCACATGCCGATGTTCACCGGCGTGCAGGCCGGCGGTTCCGCGCCGTTGGTCAACTCCTTCGCCCACGGCCAGGATGACTTCAAGCCGGTCAAGGACCCGGAGACCGTCGCCACGGCGATACGCATCGGCAACCCCGCTTCCGGAAAGAAGGCCCTCAGGGCCGTCTACGACACTGGCGGAATCATGACCGCCGTCTCGGACCGCGAGATCATCGACGCTCAGTTCCTGCTCGGACGGAAGGAGGGCGTTGGCGTTGAACCGGCGTCGGCGGCATCGCTCGCCGGTCTCAAGAGGCTCCTGGACGAAGGGAAGGTATCCCGCCGCGAGAAGGTGGTCTGCGTCTGCACCGGTCACGTGCTGAAGGACCCGGACACCGTCATGGCCAACTGCGGCAAGCCGCTGAAGACGGAAGCCACGGCGGAAGCGGTGCGCAAGGCCATCGCCAACTGAGGTCGCATCAATATAAATTCTCGAATGCCTATACAGGAAAGGAGGGCGAGGATGGAGAGGGCGAGGATCAGAACGTTCGTCAACGGTCTGGACGAGAACCTGTCCGGCGGCATACCGAAGGGCAACATAATCATGGTGTCCGGCGCAGCTGGCACGATGAAGTCCTCTCTTGCTTACTACATCCTTCATCAGAACGCGGTNNCTGATGAGGCAGATGGACTACCTGCGCATGCCCGGTAACTCAGGCAGCCTCGTCGAGGTATTGGACCTGGGCGAGATACGTTTGCAGGCCCAGTCCGGCGGGTGGTTCGATACCTTCCGTTTCGCCGTGGAAGAGAGCAAGAAGCGCATGAACTACGACATCCTGGTCATAGATTCGCTCGGCGCTTTGGAACTGATAGCCAAGTTCGAGCAGCCGCGCGAGGAGATATTCCGGCTTTTCGAGTGGCTGCGTTCGACGGAAGTAACCACCTTCATGATCGCCGAGATGCCCGTCGGGCAATACCAGTACTACGGTTCGGGCGACACCGACTTCCTGGCGGACGGCATCATCCACCTGAAGATGGTGGAGGTCGGCGAGATAGAGGTGCAGAGGCGTTTGCGGGTGGTCAAGATGCGCGAGACGGACCACAGCAGCAGCTACTTCTCGTTCTACTTCAAGGACGGCACGTTCTACGTGACCAGGGCGATCACGGACTTCTGAAGGGTATCAGCGGCATTCAGGGAGATGAACTTCAGTTATTTTCGTCAGGCCATGTCAGGCGTGTGGTCTGCCCGATCAACGGTAATCACATTGATCTAGCTTATTATTGAGCTAATGACTGGGGATCGGAAATTATTTGATTAAAAAATCTACAGGTCTACATTATTGTAGATATACAGCAATGATCAGTAAACTTTATTTCCTATCTAGACATTGTATCTCTTCGTGAATAGCGACGACCGGGCCAGGCCGAGGGATCGAAAGGAATGCGGCGGTCAGAAGGACATCTACCTGACCGCCTTGCGTGGTCGGTTCATCACTGCGGAGGAGGCGCTAGGGATCACATGCATGGAGAGCACGGCAAGGATGGCGCTTTGGCGTTTGAGCACAAAAGGGAACCTGGTCAGGGTCCGTGAAGGCCTCTATGGCGCCGTTCCGCCGGAACACGTAGGTTCCGGATACGAGTTCGATCGCTTCCTGCTTTTCGACAGGGTCATGGACAGGACCGGCGCTCTGGCGTTCCACAGCGCCCTTGAGCTTCATGGGGCTGCCAACTCAAGGTTCACGACGGTCTATTATCTATCGGCCAAGAGGTCCAGGCCCTTCGAGTTCCAGGGCATCCTGTACCGTCCCGTGCTGACATCCAAGGTCTTCGGAACGACCGTGCATTACCTGGACGATATTCCCGTGAACGTGACCGATCGGGAAAGGACCTTCTTAGACTGCATTCGCCGACCAGACCTTTGCGGTGGGGTGGAGGAATATCTGAAGAGCTTCGAGGCGTTCGCGCTGATGAGCCCCGATAAGATCCTGGAATATCTGGAACGGTTCGATGAAAAGGGGCTGTATCACAAGGTCGGTTTCGTACTTTCTTATCTCAAGGACCGTGTCCGTGTGCCGGAGGACCTCCTGGTTTCGCTGAAGGCAAGGATCGGGCCCCATCCCTGCTACCTGGTGCCAGGCAAGAGGACCGGAGGCCGGCTGGTGAAGGAATGGAACGTTCTGGTCTCTCGCAACCTAGAGGAGATGGTGCGTTTTGTCTGATGTTCCTGGCAAAATCTACTTCTCCCGATCGGCCGGTAGGACCGGGTTCAAGTCGGATGCCTTGGAGAAGGTCTATAGGCTCATGATGATCCTCGATAGAATTCAGGCCATGCCAGAGCTGTCTGACAACCTGGCTCTGAAGGGAGGGACCGCCATCCAGGGTCTGGTGTTCGGATTCAAACGTCTTTCCGTGGATGTCGACCTAAACTATGTCGGAAGCATCGACCGGGAAATCATGCAGAAGGATCGGGTGGAGATAAGAGATTCTCTATTGTTACTTTTCAAAGACCTCGGTTACGAGGCCGACCGACCGGTTTCCATGTACGCCGAGGAACAGTTCGATATCCATTTCAAGAACTGCGGTGGTGGTGCGGACCACTTAAAACTTGAGATCAATTATCTTGAAAGGATGCCCGTCGCAGGTACCGTCAAGCGCAACCTCACACATCCCTTCAAAGATCTGGGCCCGGTGGAAGCACTATCCTACCGGCCGGAAGAGCTGTTCGCGGGAAAGATGCGGGCGTTGGTGGTCCGTGGGACCCCCAGGGACATTTACGACGCCAACCTGATCTTTCAAACGATACAGGAAATTGATGGCCTTCTCTTTCGCAAGCTCGCCCTTTTCTATCTTTCAATGTATGGTGACGTACGGACCATGGGAACAGGGGCAGTGGAGAGCGTGACCGAAAAGGAT
>DUJZ01000050.1 GCA_013329565.1 Methanomassiliicoccales archaeon | reverse complement strand
CTACAAAGGTGGAGGTCATCTACAACGGCATCGACCTTTCCCGCTTCCGCGACCTTGGCCTGGAGAGAGAGCTCAACACCACCATAGGGAATGTCACCCCCCGCTCCTATCAGGTCAAGGGCCTGGAAGGATTCCTGAAGGCGGTGGACGAACTTCCGGGTGAACGCTTCGCCCTGGCCGGCCGCACGGATCTGGGCGTGAAGATCCCCCATAAGGATAACCTTGAGCTTCCCGGGTACGCCGTCGGCGATGATATGGTGCGCTTGCTCAACCGCAGCAAGCACTACCTTCAGCTGTCTTATCGGGAAAGCTTCGGCGTCGCCGTCGTCGAGGCAATGGCCTGCGGTTGCGTCCCCATCGTGACCGACAGGGGGGCGCTGCCCGAAGTGGTGGGCGACGCCGGGTTCGTGGTTCCTTTCGGGGATTGGGACAAGGTCATCGAGCTCGCGCGGAAGCCTTACGACCCCGCCACAGGGGAGAAGGCCAGGCGCCGGGCTTTGGATTTCGATGTCGGCAAAAGGGAAGAGGCCATCGTCCGCTCGCTGAGGGAGGTCGCGGGAAGTGACCGATGATAGCTGAACAAGGTGATGACTTGGGCGAAGAGATCAGCGTGATAATTCCCACCAAGGGTCGGGCGGAGAGTCTACCTGGGGTGCTGGCCTCCCTGCATTCCCAATCCCGCCAAGTGTATGAGGTCATCCTGGTGGACGATTCGACCGAGGATGGGTTCCAGATGAACCGCCGCATGGTCGATGATTTCATTCGTTCCAGCTCCCCGTCCTTCCGCGTCGAGCATATTCTCGGCCGGCACATTGGTTTAACCGACGCCCGAAACCAGGGGTTCGATTCATCCCGCGGTGATATCATATCCTATCTGGACGACGACGTGGTCCTGGAAGCGGATTACTATCAGCGACTCGCCGAGGTCATGGATGACCAAGAAGTGGCCGGGGTGACCGGGACGATCACCAACTACGTACCGCAGTCCCGTCGATGGTCGCTCTTCGCCAGGCTGTTCTTCCTGACCACCGCGTTCCCCTCAGGGGGATACCTTAGGCTCTCTGCGTATCCCTGCTTCACCTTCGATTCCCCCAAAGCGAAGGACGTGGAGGTCATGTCCGGGTGCAACATGAACTTCAGGCGGGAGGTGTTGGTGAAGCACCGTTTCGATCCCTCCCTCCGAGGTTATTCGTACATGGAGGACTCCGACCAAAGCTTCCGGGCGTCCAGAGAGTTCCGCCTGGTGTTCGAGCCAAAGTGTCGCCTGCGGCACGAGACCGCTGACCGCGGAGTGGACGCCAAATTCTACAAAGTCAAGATGTCCTACCACCGCTACGTGTTCAGGAAGAACTTCAGTCCCAATCCATTGAATCTCCTGGCCTTCGGGATCTCGGTACTCGGCGACCTCATGCTGGTCACGATGCGGTCCATAGGCGAAAGGGACCGCTCCCTGGTCGCAGGGGCCTTGGCTGGGCTCTCCAGGGATGCCATGCCATCCGATCACATCGATCGGAACAGCCTCTCGTAAATGTTCAGATACTCCTTGCTGAAGTCCTCCCAGGAGAGGGTGCTGCCGATCTCGTAGCATCTCCTCATCATGGCCGCCATCCTTTCCCGGTCGGATGTCAGTTCCAGCATGTCCTTCAGCATATCTTCTTTGGTGGCGTTCCGGTCGAACAAGAGGGAGCAGCCGCTGATTACCTGGCTATCGTCTATCACCGCCCTTACGACGGGGACGGTCCCGGACAGCAGGTACTCGTACACCTTGTTGGATGAGTTCGGCATTTCCTCCGAGAACATGAGATTGCTGGGATCGAGCAAAAGGAAGCCCAGGTGCGCCTCCTGCGTTCTCCTTACGACCTCTGAATAGGGTATCTCCCCAAGGTATCGCATCTGTTGGGGAAAGCGTTCCTCGGCTTGCTTTATCAAAGGCCACACTCCTTCGTGGTCGATGCGCCCGGCCACGGTGAAATTTATCCGTTCGTCCGCGGACATCATTCCTTCGGCCAGCTCGAACATCAGGCGTATGTCGCGATCGAAGTCCAGGTTGAGCACCCCGAAGTAGACGGCCTCGGTACGCCCGGTCCTCTCGAACTCTTTCAGTTTATCTTTGACAGCTTCGGGCGAGAAGCTCCGCACCAGGGGATAATTGGGAACCACGGAGACCGGTCTCTCTTCCAGGTTCTTGATCTTGCCCTTGTAGTCCCGGCTGACGATGACCACTTCGTCCACGCACCTGCTGTACAGCTTCTCCAGCAGCCCGGGGGAAGAGAAGCCCAAACGGTTGCGCCATGCGTCATAGTACTCGTGCCGGTCGTACACGACGTGCGAACCTGGGAATTTTCGCTTAAGTTTGTGCGCCAGTCCCAGCACATAGGGGTCGTGTACGTGGAATAATACGCGATCATCGTTCTTGACGAAATCCTTGCGCAGCAGTTTTTCGATCCCCCTGGAATATCCAAGCATGTTGCGGACAGTGAAGAGCATGCCGTTCAGGTAGGGGTTCTTCAAGTTCCCGCCGTTGAATACCTGTGCCTTCTCACCATCTGGAGTTTCGATCATAC
>DUJZ01000036.1 GCA_013329565.1 Methanomassiliicoccales archaeon | reverse complement strand
ACTTGAACTTGTCCGTGCCCGCTCCGCTCTTCTCCCCGCAGGCGATGACCTTTTCCACCAGCTCCTTCCCCGGAATGTTGATGGTGAACTCGTCGTTCTCCTCCAGCAGCTTGTAGCTATGCCTCGCCGTGGTTACGGCTATGCCTAGGATCGGCGGGCGCACCGAGAACACGTTGAACATGCCCACGGTGATGATGTTCTCCTCCCTGTCCCCCACCCCCACCAGCACCACCGGCGCCGGAGGGAGCGACATGACCGCTCCCATGTGGTCCAGGTCGACCTTATCGTCCATGCTGACCAGAATAACACCCGATGAAATACGGGAGCGGGACGGTAATAAAGCTTTTCAGCGACGGCGGATGACGTCGCCCAGCACCCGGAACTCCCCGGACCAGTACATGAGCGACCTCTCGCGGTCGATGTCCTTGGCCATTTCAGCGTGCACGACCTCGCCAAGGTACCAAACGTGGTCCCCGGCGTCCACCCTCTGGCGCTTCACGCATTCGAGGTTCACCGCGCATTCTTCTATCGACGGCGATTTGATCTTCTTGCCCGGACGGGGCTCGAAGCCGCAGTCCTCGAACTTGTTCACTTCGCGGCCGGAGCGCTGTCCGCAGTAGAGGACCTCCTCCACCAGTTCCTTGCCGGGGATGTTTATCGTAAAATCGTCGGAGGCCTCGAGCATCTCGAAAGTGTGCCTTGCCGGGGATATCCCGATGCCCATCACCGGCGGGTTGAAGGAGAACATGTGAACCAGGGCGACGGTCATGATATTGTTGGTGCCCTTGCCGTCACCGACCGCGGCCAGTACGACCGGGAAGGCCGGGAACGCCCTGCAGGCCCATATGGGGTTTACCTCGCTCTTTTCCATTGTGAACTCCCATCCGGAGATTTTGAAGGGTATAAAATAAGGTTTGGTACCACGGTTCGATACCTTGGAAGGTTTATGGTGTTAATACATCCAGCAGAGCGCGGCCATATACGGTCAATTTATTATTCCCCAGTGGGTTATCCGGCAGGAGCACCATGAAGGCAAGGATAGGCATAATCGGTGGCACCGGCGTTTACGACCCCAAGATGTTCGAGCTCAAAGAGACCGTTCGACCGCACACCCCGTACGGACCGGCCTCGGACGAGATCCAGGTCGGGGAGCTCAAAGGGGTCCCGGTAGCCTTCCTACCCAGGCATGGCCGCGGCCACGTGATACCGCCGCACATGATCAACTACCGCGCCAACATCTACGCATTAAAGCAGTTGGGCGTGGAACGGATAATCTCGCCCTGCGCCGTCGGCTCGCTGCAGGAGGAGTTCAAGCCCGGCGAGATCGTTCTGGTGGACCAGTTCATCGATTTCACCAGGACCCGCAAGTACACCTTCTTCGACGGTCCGAAGACCGTGCACATCGGAGCGGCCGATCCGTTCTGCCCGGAGATCAATTCGTTGTTCGCGAAGGAGGCCAAGAAGGCCGAGGTCCCGGTCCACGACGGCGGGACCTATGTCTGCATCGAAGGTCCTAGATTTTCCACGAGGGCGGAAAGCAGGATGTACCGGGCCTTCGCCGACGTGATCGGTATGACGTTGGCGCCGGAGTGCGCCCTGGCCCGGGAGATGGAGATGTGCTATACCAGCCTGGCCATGATCACCGATTACGACGTGTGGGCCGAGCGTCCGGTGGACACCGCCACCATACTGCGGATCATGGCCGAGAACGTGGACAGGATCCGCAAGCTGCTCTCCACCACCATACCGAAGGTCCCGGAGGAAAGGAAGAAGTGCTCTTGCGGCAGCGTTCTCGCTGACGCGGGTGCTTGATCAGAGCGCCTGGATGGCCTTCATAGCTTCTTCGGCATGCTCCTTGGAGCGCAGCGGGGAGCTGTAGACCATGCGTATCTTCCAGTCCCGGTCGATCACGTATGTGGTGCGCGCCGGCGTTCCTCCGAGGCCGTATGCTCCGAACGCCTTCCTCAGCTCTTGCTTCTCATCGCTCAGCAAGGTGAACGTCAGCTCGTGCTCCACCGCGAACTCCTTGTGCGTCTTGACATCATCGGACGAGACGCCGATTATCTCGGCTCCGGCCGCCTGGAACTGCTCGTGCATCTGTCTGAACGCCACGGCTTCCATGGTGCACACCTTGGTGAAGTCCTTGGGGTAGAAGTACAGCGCCAGGACCTTCCGGCCCCGGTAGTCCCTGGAGCTTACCAGGCGCCCCTCCTGGTCCAGTAGTTCGAAGTCCGGGGCCTCGTCCCCCACCTTGAGTTTGGATGTCATATGGAGGTATGTTTGCATCTGATGGCCGATAAACCATCGCACGACCGATGTCGCGTCCGCTCGTTCATCGACGTTTGGACGGGCGTTCCTCCCTAGGGGCTGGTCAGGTACCTCGGACCGAGAGCCGTGCACATCACGCCACCCGTCTGGCGATGGGATCGAGGGACGGGGCGAGGAGGATGCCACGAAACGCTTGCGGCAGGCGTCGAAGGGGTCGGACCGCAGCCTGGAAGGTATCCGGTCGGCCTGCACCGTCCGAAGGAGCGCCCCATCGTTCCGCCCATCGGTTGCGATCCCCCAGGCCAGGGACGGGCCCGGGGGGACCTAGGTCTCCCTGGGATCGGCAATGCCGAGACTGCGCCTCATCCTCTCCGATCTCTCGGGCAGTCCCAGTTCGTGATAGGTTGCCATGGCCCTTTTCGCCGCCCTCCTTCCTTCGTCTTCCTCGATGCCGATGATGTAGACCAGATATTCCAGGGCAGTGGCCAGCCCCATCATGTCGCCCGTGCCCTCAGCTCTCCAGACCGCTTCGCGATACAGCTTCGCCGCCCCCTCCGCATTGCCACGGCGCTCCTCCACCTCGCCCTTCTCGATGAGTATCAACGTCAATCCGACCTGGTCCCCGACCTCGGTCAGCTTCGCCTCGGCCCCGAGCAGATGATCCCAGGCGCGATCCAGTTCCCCCAGGTCCTCGGCCGCCAGCGCCTGCTCCAGGTCGCTCCGTGCCAGTATGCCCGGCGGGACGTGGCGTGCGTCCTCCAGGGAGGCCCCTATCTCCAACGCCTCCCTGGACCTCCCCATGTTCCGGCAGATGGCCATGGCCTTCAGACCCAGCTCCACCCGGGACGCCGCCGGGCCCGGACCGAGGAGGGTCCCTTGGACCTTGGTGAGCGCCTTGAGCAGAACGTCGAGCCCTTGCTGCGGCCTCCCGCTCTCCTCCAGATGGGAGGCGATCCTCACCTGCATGTCGACAAAATCGTCATAGGACGCAGCTCGGAGGAAGGCATCGGAGGCGTCCCGCGCCGCCAGCATCATCTCGTCGTAGCGCAGCGATTCTTGATACATGTCGGCCAGGTTCTGCAAGGCCATCCCCTCGGACGCGGCATCGTTGTTGCTCCGGGACAGGCGTATCGATTCGCGGAACTTCACCTCGGCCTCGTTCATCTTCCCAGCGTCCCAGAGCACCATCCCCTGATTGTTGGCTATCGACGCCTTGAGCCGCTGGTCCTTCGGCCTCAGTTCTGCGGCCCTATGATACGCGTCCAGGGAGGCCTGGTGATCTCCCCTGATACGCAAGGTGCGACCGATGTTGAGCCACTCCCGGACCTGAGAGACCACGTCCCCGGAGGCCTCGTACTGTGCCAGCGTCTCCCTGTATCTGGCAAGCGCCTCGTCCCACTCGTCCACGAGATTATGCAGGTCGGCCATGCACTCCAGAGCCAGTGCCCTCGTGCTCTGGTCCAGGTCCGTGGCGGCCAGTATAAGTTCGATATCACGGCTGGCCTCGTCATACCGTTCCACGGATAGCAGCGCTCGGGCCCTCCAGTACAGGAGCGTATACCTTGACCCGACGTCCCCTGCATTGGCCAGCACCTTGTCGACGAGAGGGATCAGATCATCTGGGCGATCGAGGCACGCCCTCCCTTTCCTCTCCAGGACCCTCACGAATTCGAGGTGGTCCCCCGATTCCATCAGATGATACAGCCCCTCCATCAGTTGTTCGTCCTGCGTCGTCCGAGAGTAATGGTCCCATGCCATTCGATGGAAGCGACGCCTTTCCTCATCGTTCATCAGCTGCAGTATCCTGTCTCGCACCAGGTCGTGCACCAGGAAAGAGCTCCCCCTCTGTTCCACGATGCCCTTGGCCCGGAGGTCCATAACAATGGTCGTGTCGACGGGAAGGGCCGACGGGGGAACGAAATCCCTGTACACGGATAGCGCCTTGAGCCCCTGCTTCTCCTCCGGGGTCAGCAGGGCCCAGAGATCGTCGACGTAATCGACGTGCGCCTTCGGCCCCGCGCCCCTTCCGGCGCGCAGTACCATCTGGATGAGGAGCGGGTTTCCGTTCACCCCTTCGAGCGACGGGGGAACCCCCTGTGGTCCCGCCCGGCGGATCACCTCCGCGGCGTCGGCCGGCGTTAACCCCTGGAGC
>DUJZ01000151.1 GCA_013329565.1 Methanomassiliicoccales archaeon | reverse complement strand
AGTTCTCCGCCCTTCTCCTTCTGCATGCGGTGGTAAACAGGAGGCTTGAGGTCTGTCAGGAATATCCGGTGCAGGAACTCGAATATCCCGCCCTCGATGATCCTGGTCCAATCGATCTTGGTGCCCTTCTCGGTCTCCTCGAATCTTGCGAGAACGTATGCGATGACCATCTTGTGGGACTGCTTGTCCAGTTCCGTAAGTTCCACCGGGCGGATGTGGTCGTTCCACCGCTGCATGTTGGCGGCCTCGAAGAACTTGTAGATCAGTCTGGCGTTCATCGGTCCTTGGGACATGGCTCCTCGCCGGGGAATATGGCGGCACCGGAGTTAAGGGTTCGCTCAAAAGAAATGGAAAGTGGTTGCGGGGGTCTCAGAGGGGTTTGCACTCAGGCAGGCTCTTCAACTGTTCGAATGGGAGGTTCAGGGTCACCATGTCCCCTACCTTTTCCACACGACCAATTGGGATGCAGACCGTCAGCCCGCCCAGCAAAGGCTTCTTCATTCCCAGCTCCTTGGTCGATTGGGAGTTCAGCGTCACGGCGATGTGGGTGACCTTCCATTCGGAGATGTCTAGATTGAAACCGCTCACGGTTCCGATGTCGAAGGCGTTCAAACTAAGGACCTTTTTGTTCAGCATGGTGTTCAAAGCTACCATTTTACCACCGTTTAAATAACCGAGTAGATGGTTATATACTTTCTTTCACGTGAGCATCAAACAAGATTGAAGTCCTCCAGCACCACGTCGGATGGGGCGACCCCTGTGGACACCAGTTGCCTTCCGAGGGCCCTCATCATGGCCCGCGGCCCGCAGATCATGAAGCACCGGCCGTCCAACCCTCCTCCAATAAGTTCGGATATGGCCCTGACGTCGATCCTTCCGCGCTCCGAAGAGTTCCAGTGCACGAAGGTGAGCCCGAGGGCCTCCTCTAACGACCCGACGATCTCCCGCTCATACGGCAGTTCCCCGTGCACCAGGTAGGACCATATCAGGAATATCTTCCGTCCGCTGGGGCTCCGCCTCTCCTCCTGCAGCAGTGAGAGGAAGGGGGTTATGCTAATCCCCCGGCCACCCACACCTCGTCCTTGTCGGAAGGCCTCTTCTCCCCGAACCTGCCATAGGGTCCCCGCACTGGCACGCGATCCCCCTCCTTGACCTTAGAGGCCAGGACGGAGGTCGTGTCCCCCGCGGCCTTGACGGACAGTCGTATACGCCTGCCGTCCCAACCGGAAATGGAGAACGGATGGTTCTGCCGGTCCGTTCCCCGGAAACACGCGTAGACGAACTGCCCCGCTCTAAATCGTAACTTTCCATCATGCTCCAGGAGAATATCCGTTGTCCCCTTTGAGCGCGTCACCTCATCGATCACCATCTCCGTCCTGGGGCCCAGGAAAGGATATGGATAGAAGGTGTAGAGGAAGGAGGCCATTCCCACAAGCACCAACGCAGCGGTCCAGGCGTAGAGTGGTGGATGGACGGCGACGTCTGACCCGGCACGAAGGGCGTGCGCTCCGGCCAACAGGAGCACCATGCCCATGAACCGGAGGCTCCTCCGCCAATCCTGGTAAGGGAGGGCGAACACCATGGTGAGCAGCAATAGGATGACGAACAGCATCAGCGATGCCGTGCCCAAGCTGATGTCCAGGTTCGCTGCCGGGAGGAAGATCTCCAGCAGTCGTTCGCTGTCTCCCAGGTTCGCAAGCCCCAGGGCCAAGGGATGTATCAACATCCAGAACAGAGAGATGCGGCCCACGGTGCAGTGGGCGGCGTACATGCGGTCCAGTCCCCCGAACAACGACACCGACCATCGGGCCCTGGTGGGTAGCAGGAGGTTCAGGCTGAGGAATACGATGGCAGAGAAGGCCGAGACATTGGCCAATGTTGTGGAGGGGTTACCGAGCGACGAGGGCGACTGCACCAGTCAGAATATCAGGGTGAAGAGGGCCGTCCCCATTATCAGCCCGGTTCCCCGGTTGAGGAAGGAACGGCGGTAAACGGCTTCCCCCAGCTCCCTATCCAGGAGCTCCTTGCAGCCACTCTTCCTCTTCATCCTTCCTCCTCCGGAAAAGAGGGCGTCGCGCGATCATCACCTATTCGGGAGCAAGCTTTTCATATCCCTTCGCGTTCTTAAGTCGTGAACGGACCAGGATTGGACGATCGGATCCGGCGCCTGTATCAGGCGAACCGTAAGAGCATCATGAAGCTCTCCCGCACCAAGAACAAGGGCGGCAAGGCGGCCACCCAGGTGGACGTGATGCTGGAGACCGGTGAGGTGCTGCTGAGCGTGAACATACGCCCTTCGCGCGTCGTCTACACCGAGGACAAGAGCTTTCTCATGTTCTTCGTCAGGCACGATCCCAAGCTCAGCGAGACAGAACTGGACGCGCTGTTCGAGAAGGCCCTGGCGGAGAAGTAGACGGTGGTAAAGCCGAAATAACGAATAAACCTTTTATCGGGCTTCAACCCTGCCCTAGGCTGTGAGAAAGCAGCAAGTTGCTAAGCTGGCGGTGGCCGTAGGCCTGCTCATATTCTTCATCAAGCTGGCAGCCTACCTGATCTCCGGCTCGGTGGCCTTGCTATCCGACGCGATGGAATCGATAGTCAACATCGCTGCCTCCATCATGATGCTGGCGTCTGTAAGGGTGGCCATGATGCCGGCCGACGCCGACCATCGCTACGGGCACCAGAGGGCGGAGAACATCTCCTGCCTGGTGGAGGGCATACTCATCGTTATTGCCGCCCTGTTGATAATCGTGGCCAGCATGGGGCGCCTGCTCGAACCCCGGGAATTCACGTCCATCGGTCTGGCCTTGATGGTATCTCTGGTCGCCACCGCCCTGAACGGTGGGATGTCCTTCCTGCTGTTACGCTCATCACATCAGAACGGATCGATCGCCCTGGAGGGGGACGCCAAGCACCTTCTCTCGGACGTCGTCTCGTCCATAGGCATCGTCATCGGCCTGTTCCTGGCGGAGATGACCGGATGGTACGTCCTGGACCCCATCATGGCCCTAATCGTGGCGCTGCTGCTGATCCGCATGGCCTATTCCGTTCTGGCGAAGACCTGCCGGGACCTCATGGACCACAGCTGCCCTGAATCCGAATCGATCATCGAATCGGTGCTGGAGGAGCACGGCGGCTTCCTGCAGTATCATGATCTGAAGACCAGGCGGGTTGGCGATAACGTATACGCGGAGATGCATCTGTGCGTTCAGGCGCAGACCACCATGGCCGAGGCTCACGACCTGACGGAGAGCATCGAGACCGCTCTTCTCCAGAAGATCCCCGGGATAGTGGTCAACATCCACATGGAGACGGAGAAGGAATGCGTCCTACCATCTCAACCGTGATAAACGGTCCGTTGCCGTTCTGAGCACGCTATCCGTCTTGGCGAAGCAGAACCTGACCAGGTCCTCGCCACCATCATGGTAGAAGGCCGACCCGGGAACGCTCGCCACCCCGCACTCCTTCAGGATGTGCAGCGCCTTCTCCTTGGAGTCCTTTCCCGGAATGGAACTTACGTCCGCCAGGATGTAGTAAGAACCTTGCGGGACATACGGGTACAACCCACCTTCCTGAAGCCCGCGCACCATCATCTCCCTCTTATCCAGATACTGCTGACATAAACGCCGGTAGAACTCGCCTGGCAGCTCCTCGATGCCCTTGGCCACTCCGACCTGCAGGGGTGCCGGGGCGCACACGTACACCAGATCGTTCATGTAGCCGATCATCCGCGCCCATTTCTGGTCGCATACGGCGTAGCCGATGCGCCACCCGGTGATGCTGAACGTTTTCGAGTAACCGGAGATGACCACCACCCGGTCCCTCGCTTCCTGGAACGATAATGGGGAGACGTGCTGCCTATCGTCGTAGACAAAGTACTCGTAGATCTCGTCAGAGAAGATGAACAGGTCGTGATCGACCGCCAGGTCCACCAGCCCTTTCAGCTCTGACCGGCTGAAGACCTTGCCTGACGGGTTCGAGGGAGTGTTGACGATGATGGCCTTGGTCCTTGGACCGATGGCCTCCTTGACCTTCTCCTGGTCCAGCTCCCATTCGGGCGGGTGCATGCTGACGAATCGCGGAACCGCTCCCATGGCCAGCAGGGTGTTGACATGATATCCGTAGTACGGTTCGAGAACGATGACCTCGTCGCCCTCGCTCAGCAAGGCCATGCAGGCGCAGTAGAAGGCCCCGGTCGCTCCGGCGGTGCAGACCACCTCCCCTTCCGGGTCGACCTCCAGGCGGTTGAACTCCCTGAACTTCTTGGCTATGGCGTTCCTGAGCACCGGTAAACCGTCGTAGCGGGTGTAGGCGTTCACGCCGTCCAGAGCGGCCCGATGCGCTCCCTCTATGACCTCGCGTGGGGTGTCCGTATCGCAGACGCCCTGAGCCAGGTTTATTCCGCCCAGCCGGTTGCACTCCAGCGTCATGTTCCTGATCTCGGACTGGACGATGGATCTGGACCTCTGGCTGAAATCGCGGGCCATGTTATCGCACTGTGAACGTTGAAGGAATTAATATCCTATCTGGTGCCCCCTCCGGGAAAAGCATATGATGTTGAACGCAGTTGGCTCGTACGCGCAACGCTCAGTTGACGTGCACTGGTGAGAACATGAAGAAAGGGAAGGTCGAAACCCCGGTCGTGGATGAGGCGGCGAACGAGATCGTGGCCCTCAGGGTCCTGCAGGTCATGTACTCCAACCAGTTGAACGCCTACGAGAGGCAGATCGATGAGGTTTCAGCGTTGGGTAGAGTAAATCGCAACACGCTGTACAACCCGGCGGTATTGCACGAGATCGAGGCCATGGCCCAGCGCAAGAAGTTCGAGGAGCTCCTCTCCGCCGTGTGGATCGCCCAGTCGATGCTGGACGACATCATCGCCTTGCAGCGCACCGTTTGCGTTCTGAAGCGGTCCATGGCTGACGAATCCATCGAGGCCGCGGAGAAAAAGGGCAGGGACATCGATCACGAGGCGCTTCCGTACGAAGCGATGTAGATCGAAAACACTTTCACCATTCTCTTAACAAATCCTTTATCTCCATGCGTTCTAGATCTTTTCCGATGATCATGGCGTCCATCGAGATGATCAACACCAAGGAGACTCCGGCAACAGCCATCCGGGAGAAGGTCAAGGTGACCGAGATACCGGCGGTAGGGGGAAGGATGTTCGGAGATCTGTATCCACACCTGGGAAAAGGCGTCCAGTGCGTAAGTCCGCCGTTCGCGCTCTATCGCAGTTGGGAGGGCGATCTCATGGACATGGAGGTCGGTTTTCCGATAATCGGGAAAGGCATCGATGCCGGTAACGCTAAGACGATCAAACTGCCGCGGTCCGTGCTGCCACGGCGATGCATATCGGTCCTTACGACCGATCGGCGGACAGCTACAACAGCATGTTGTAGTGGATGAAGGTCAACGGGCACACCCCGGCCTCGTACATGTGGGAGGAGTGCCTGAACAGCCAACGAATCATCTATCCAGAATACCCCGGCCTCGTACATGTGGGAGGAGTACCTGAACAGCCCGCAGGAGGTCCCGCCCGACAAGCTCATGACCCGCCTATATTGACTCATCATTTGAGCCTTCGATCGATGATAAAAAAGGTTTTAAGCGATGTCCAGTTAATGAAATCCATTGAAAGGCCCGGCGTACGGAGCTTCGACTCTTCGCCAGGCCTCGTTGGGAT
>DUJZ01000168.1 GCA_013329565.1 Methanomassiliicoccales archaeon | reverse complement strand
GCGCAAGGACCCCAACGCAGAACGCTTGTCAAGGATAACTCATCAGCAGCTGTACGAACTGGTGAACATCGGAATGCACGGCGCCGGGCCGTCCAACGTGTTCGATCGCCTGGGGGCGCAGATCGCCCGGGACAGCCACATCGACATCTGCATCGTGGATGGAAGAGACCTCGACGAGGTGAGGGCGGCCATCGAGGGCAAGCCCATCAAAGGGACGGTGGTTTCAGATTAGCTTGTTTTCCAAGGAGGACGTCAAGGAAGCAAAAGGGAAACGCCCTCCGAAGAAGGGCGAGAAGAAGCCCCCGTCCGCTCCTTCCCGTTCCAGGTCCCAATCGCAGATGCCCCAGGTCCAGCACGACGCCATCCTGGCCGGAGGGGTCTTCACCATCATCGGCGGGACGCTCATGCTGATCTCCGCCCTGCTCCCTTGGGTGATCGTCGAGGACCAGCCTCTCATGTTCCTGGACCTTCTCAACTTAGACCTGGTCTACTGGGTGCTCCCGGCGGCCTCGGCGGTCGGAGGGCTGCTGGTGTTCCTCACATCCCTCGTGCTGGTCAGGGTCTTCGTCTCCCGGAAGCCGCTGAACCGCCTTCCGCTGCTGCAGGCGCTGATCTCCATGGCCGGCGCCCTGCTGGTCATAGCGACGTTCCTACTGGTCCGCCGGGACTACCAGGGTTCGGACGCCCTCTACGGTGCGGGATCGTTCACCGACGTGGTCGGCGCCATATTGCTAATGGCCGGGTCCATGCTGATCCACCTGATGTCCGGGCATCGCCGGAAACCTTCGACCACCGGGTTCAACGCTCTAGCGGAACGCAGCGGCCAGCCCTCCGGGAGAAAGGAATGGAAGCCTCCGGAGAGCTCCGTGAAGGCGCCTACCTGCCCGTCGTGCGGCGAAGAGCTGAGACCGGGATGGAAGGCATGTCCCAACTGCGGCTACGCGCTACTGTCGGACGAGAGGGAGCGCGGCAGGCTCTGAAGGTCCTCCATATCGCTCCCCTCCAGTACCTGGTATCCCGCCGATTCCAGCAGTTCGCTGAGGCGCCTTGCTTCTGGCCGGGAGAATGATTTCTTGTGAACGTAGGCGGACCTGGTCCCCGAGGCGAGCATGGCCTTTCCCACCATCTCCAGGACCTCACCGTCCGTTCTGCCGTCCAGAACGTGCCTCGCCACCATGTGGCCGAAGCGGACCTTCTTGGCCAGGGTGACCTCGGTGAAACGCGGCGCGTAATGTCCTCCTCCGATACCGACCACGATGGGACCATCGGCGGGGACCCAGTTCAGCAGCGCCTCCGCCATTGCCCGCGCGGCGTCGACGTTCCCCCACCTGGTCTCGTCGCTGCCTATCTCCACGTAGGTGGTCGGGACGTCAAGGAGCGGTCCGTGATGGGTCACCTCGTAAGAGACCTCAAAGGGAAGCCCCCTGGCGCTCGTGGAGAGCGCCCTAAGCAGTCCGCTGAGGAAGGAGGGGGAGGCGGGGACCAGCGTACCTTCCTTGCCGCCGTAATCGGCCTTGCCGAAGTTGCCGATGGGATGCATGGTCAGCGTCGGCTTCCCGGAGGCCGCTCGATGCTTGGACAGGAATACGACCTCATCGATGTCTATCCCAAATTCATGGCCGACCGCCTGGTCTACGTGATCGAGGTTCAAATGAAGCTGGTCGATGGAGGCCATCAGCATGTCGCGGAGCCGGTGGCAAGGGCGGCCGAGATGTTCACCTTCCTCCGACCAATCGGCCGCCTCCAAGAGGCGGTCGCGAATGTTCACGCTCGCCGGGTCGGGAATGCTCGCCACTAGCAGACGCATGGGACCGCCAAGAGGCTCACGGAATATTACCATTGCGGAAAATGCGTGGACGGCCAATTCTGATTATCAAAAACGCTACATGTAACCGTATGCAGTTTAATGTCCCGGACCCTTCGATATCAGGATTGACATGGCTACGCCCATCACGGTAGGGGAAAGGATCGTGCTGCATCTGGCCCAGTATTCTAAGCATCTGAACGACTTCGACGCTCCCTTCGAGGTGAGCCAGGACGGGATCGGTGAGGCGTTGCGCATCTCCCGGGCCCACGCCGCCATCGAGCTCAAGAAGCTCAAGGAGGCGGGGACGGTGACCGAACGCATCGCCCACATAAGGGCCGGCCCGGTCAAGCGCAAGGTCTACTTCCTGAGCGAGGCGGGGGAGGCCAAGGCCAGGAACCTCAAGGACTTCGCCAGCCGCCAGGGGATCGAGATATCTCCTCTGCTGGACCTCAAGAAGTGCAAGGGGGAGGACCTGTGGGTCCAGCTGAACCCAGAATCTCGTTCACTGATCGCCAAGGCCGCGGTGTTCCGCAAGCCTTTCAAGCGGTCCGCGCTGCCGCAGACCACCGTGAGCCTACTGCCGGAGGACAAGGATGGGATGGCTGAGCTGCCGGAGCCCCTCCGGGTCTCCATCCCCGCTCTATTGGATAAGAACGCGCTGCGGGAGGCACATAGCTTCGCCGCCGACTACTGGCTTCAGGAAGGGGATTACGTGGAGAGGCTGCACCACCTGCTGCTTGCCAACCGCAACCTGGAGGCGCAGATGCTCCTTTCCGCTCGGGGATGGCAGATGGCCCGCTACGCCGGGACGGATCTGTTGGCATCGCTCAAGGAAATGGGCGAGGTGCTGCCGCGCTACGCCAAAGAGGTTCGTCGCATAAAGGGACAGGCAGCGCTTCGCAACGCCGACATCAAGTTCGGCCAACAGGTGGCGCAGGATATGATGCTGACCGGCGATCCCGAGGAATCCATCGACGGCCTGGAGCTCAAGGGCAGGACGCTGCTGCTAGAAGGCAAGG
>DUJZ01000099.1 GCA_013329565.1 Methanomassiliicoccales archaeon | reverse complement strand
GTTCTTTCCCATCACGATCGAGAGCTGCTCGTAGGCGACCTCCTTGCCGTTGTCTCCCAGATAGATCATCTTGACCACCAGGTAGACGTACTTGTCGTACAGCTCCAGCTTCGGCCGCTGCCCCATGTGCAGGATGTCCTCCATGACCAGGGGGTGCAGCCCGAATATGTCGCCGATCTTCTTGATCTGCTCCACATCGGCCAGGCCGGAAAAGTTCAACCAGGTTATGCCTGGATCGTCCCTCAGGGTCATGCACTCTTCGAAGGTGATGCCCTTCTTCTCCACGACGTCCGCTTCGGTGTAATCGATGAGGGAGACGACCGTGGGCGACGGATTTCCATCACCGACGTAGATGACCGAGCCGGGCGGCATGCCAACCTTCTTGGCGTGATGTTTCTTCATGAAACGGTTGCCGGATATCTGCATAGGCTCACTCCCTCGGCCTGAACTTCAGCGAAGCGGAATTGATGCAGTAGCGCAGCCCCGTAGGCTTCGGGCCATCCTCGAACACGTGGCCCAGATGACCGCCGCAATCCGGACATAACACTTCCGTGCGGACCATGCCCTGGCTGAGGTCCCGCCGCTCCTCCACCTCTCCGGCGGGCCGGGCGAAGCTGGGCCACCCGCATCCCGAGTCGAACTTGTCGCCCGAAACGAAGAGCTCCTTCCCGCAGCCGGCGCAGACGTACGTACCGGCCATCCTGGTCTCGTAGTGCTTTCCGGTGAACGGCGCCTCCGTTCCTTTCTCGCGAAGGACGCGGTACTGCTCGGCGTCGAGCTCCCGTTTCCACTCCTCCTCGCTCTTCTCCACCTTGCGGCCCATGTGATCCCCCTGATATATGCACGGCCGTCTTTATTTCAATTGCTGCCTGGCCAAGTTTCTTGTCCCCCGCGTTCATTTTCTCCCCGCATGCCCGACGAGTACGAGCATTTCCACGAGAGACAGTACCTGCGTGCCTGGTGGTATCTACTGATGGTGCTGTTCATTGCCGGCGTCGTCTACTGGGGGGCGATACAGCAGCTATACCTCGGGGAACCGTGGGGCGACGACCCAGGTTCCGACGGGCTGATGTGGTTCCTGCTGGTGGTGTTCGGGATATTGTTCCCGATTTTTCTGCTGAGCGTTCGCATGGACACCACGGTCACCGGCACCGTCAACGTTCGTTTCTTTCCGATGATGAACAAGCCTCGACGTATCGGCCGAAGTGAGATCGTCACCTACAGCGTCGTGCGGTACGGCCCTATAACGGAGTACGGCGGCTGGGGGATAAAGGGTACGTCGACCCATCGCGCCTACGACATCTCGGGAAACCGCGGGGTGCGCATCGCCTTCGCTGACGGGAAGACGGTGCTGATCGGTTCGCAGAGGCCGGAGCAGCTCTGCTCGGCGATAACGGCGATGATCAGGACCGGGTCCGCCCAGGTGATGAGATGATCACTCCCTCTTTTCCGGTCCGGGGACGACGCGCACGGCGACCTCGTTGTGCCGCATGAACCCTGACGTGAACGGCGAGCTGTAGCGCATGAGGAACGGACGGCCATCCATCACGTAATCGGCTTCCTTGAGCTCGGCCTTGAGATCTTCGGTTCTGCCTTGAACGTCGACCCTTCCGGCGCGTCCGCTTAAGCGCATGACCGCGAAGAGGCCACCCTCTTTGAGCTCCAACACTGCTCTGGGGTCCAAGGGCTTCGGGGCTTCGGCGAACTTGACGTCGGACGGCAACATGAAGGCCATCATCCCCTCCGGGTCGGGGTCGGCCGGCTCGCCGGAGCGGGAGACCACCGGAGCCGTCATCGGCAGCTTGCTCTCCTGGTCGTTATTACCGTTCATGTATTGAAACAGCAGCGAGAACGCCTCGTCATCGTCCATGTCGTAGACGGTGGCCAAGACCAGATCGTCGTATCTCCTCAGCTCCGCATCTCCGAGATGCTTCACAACTTCATAGGGAACGCTTCTGACCGTATCACTCCCTCCATTCCGCTTCTATGTTCACAGAACCAACGTCAGCTTCCAAGAGGAAGTCGATGTTCCAGACGTCTGGATGATTGTCGCTCTCCAGATGTACGTCGATGCCGCTGAAGCCCACCAGCTCCGTTTCCAGATCACCGACGTTGGCCTGCGACGTGATCTCAGCCGCCACATCACCCTCGATCATCAGGGAGAGGTGCACGCTTCCCACGCTCGCCAGGCAGTCGAAGGTGAGGTTGCCCTCAGGTGTGGCTGATTGCTCCACGTCCAGGTAGATGCTTCCCGTACCAGTTACCGCGCTGACCACCACGCCATCAGCGAACATGGCGTTCACGCAATCCACGTTCACCGAGCCCACGTCGGACCTCAGGTCCACGTCCCCCAGGACCTTCGCGCCCTCATCCAGGTGCACGTGCAGACCGCCCACGTCCGTATGGACCTCCGCTCCGGTCAGGGATGTGTTGGCCGGGACCGTGATCACGACGTCGCCCACGTCCACATCTATCTCCAGGAAGGTCGGGAGCGACCTGTCGATGGTCACCACGATATCCGATTCGCCGTAGCTCACGGTCGGTCCGGTGTCCATGTCCAGTACCACCGAGACGATTAGGTTCGCGCCGTTCAGGATGGAGGTCACCGTGAAATTGATCTCCGGCTCCCCGGCCATGTAACCGGACCGGCCCTCGGCGCTCATGCTCACTTCCACCCATCCCTCGGAGAGGTCGGCGAAGGCCACCTCCACGTCGCAAACGTCCGCGTCGGTGGCAATGTCCAGGCTCTCCAGGAGGGTCGTTCCCTGGTAGCTCCAATCCTTCTCGCTGGAGAACGGTTCCAGTGGGACGAAGGCCATCACCCCCGATACCACCGCGGCGATCAGGATGATTCCGACGACCAGGGCCGAGAGGCCGTCCTTGTCCTTCCCGGGGATCATGATATTGCTATTCCCGGAGAGGATATAAGCCGGTTGGTGCCTGAGTCCTTGGTCACGTCCACCAGGGGCGTCAGCATTCCCACGGTACGCTCCAGGAATCCCATGTCCTCCAGGTGCAGCGTTATAGCTTTCTCGGGGCAGACGTGGGCGCAACGGGCGCATCCCTTGCACATGACCTGGTCGATGACCGCCCTGCCTTCCTTCAGGG
>DUJZ01000129.1 GCA_013329565.1 Methanomassiliicoccales archaeon | reverse complement strand
CGTTCTGGCGAGCGAAACGTAACCGAACCGTTCGGGGTCCTCGAACGCCAACGATGCCGGGTCAAGGAAAGGCGCCAGCGGGGAAATGAACACGCAGAGCCTCGGGTCCTTGTTGGCCGCGAGATAGAGCGTCTTGGCGTACTCCGCGCTCTTGACGGCCGACTCCCTGGTCTGCTTCGGCAGTCCGATCATGAAGAACACGTCGAACCTTTCCGCGCCGTACTTCAGGGCGTTCTTGATGGACGTTTCCAATTCCTCGTTGGAATACTTGCGTCCGAGGGCCTCGCGCACCTCGGGATCGTGGGAGTCCGGAGAAATTTCCACGGCGAAGCCCTTGGTGTGCGTCGACGCCAGCTTGTAGAACTCCTCGTCCGGCGGGGTGAAGAATTCGAAGACCAGGGAGTTCGTGACGCCCAGGCGCTTCACCTCGGCGAAGAAGCGCTGCATGTAATCGAGACCGCCGCGGCGGGGGTCTCCGACTATGAACGTCGGGGCCTTGATGAACTGTTGAATATTGTAAACATCCTGGGCCAGCTTCTCCGGCGAACGGAATGCTGGCTTCTGTCGGTTGAGGAACTTGTGCATGGCCGGGCACGAACCGCCGCACACCGCGCAGTTCAGGTGGCATCCCTTGATGGAGAACACCATGGTGATGGGGTACCGGTCCCAGTCCTTGAACGGCTTGTGACCTTCCAGGTCCATGTGCCGTATGACCGAGCGTACGATCCACCCGTAATCGACGTCCTGGTAGTCCAGCGAGTCCGGGACATAGGTGATGGGGCTGTGATGCTCGCCCCTCTCGTCCTTCCAGCTGAGATTGGGAACGCTCTCCAGCGTTTTTCCGTCCTTCAGGGCCTCCATCAGCTGTTTGAGGGGTTCCTCGGTGGAATCCCCCTTCATGATCATGTCCACCTGCGGATAGCGCAGAAGTTCCTCGTGGAAGTAGGTGGAGGAGAAGCCCCCGAAGAGCACCTTAGCGTCAGGGTGATACTTCTTGACCAGCTTGGCTATCTCCAGCGCCCCGTGAGCGTGCGGCAGCCAGTGAAGGTCGATGCCGAAGACCTTCGATCTGAGCTTGGAGATGAGCTTCTCCACGTCCAGCTTGCGGTCGTTGAGCATCATGCTCGCCAAATTAACGATACGAACCTTGTAGCCGTTCTTGGCCAGGTGGGCGGCCATGGAGGTGAATCCGAACGGGTACATCTCGAAGACCGGCGTGGAGGGGACCATGTCGCTCACCGGCCCGTAGAACAGGAACTCCTTCCTGAAGTCGTAGACGCTCGGCGCGTGCAGGAATATGATGTCCTCTTTGCTCATACCAAAGCTCACTGGCACGCTGACACAATCTGAGCTATTTAAATTCCGCCCTTTTCACTTTCCGAAGCGCCGCTGCCTGTCCTGGTAGGTGCGGATGGCTCTAAGAAAATCCACCTTGCGGAAGCCGGGCCAGAACACGTCCGTGAAATAAAGCTCGGAATAAGCCAGCTGCCAAAGCAGGAAGTTCGACACGCGCACTTCGCCGGACGTTCGCAGCACCAGGTCGGGATCTTTGAAATCGGCGGTGTACAGGAAGTTGGAGACCATCTTCTCGTCGATATCGTCCACGGAAATGTCTCCGTCCCTCACCTTGCAGGCGATGCGCTTGATGGCGGTGATCATCTCCTGCCTGCTTCCGTAGGCCAGGGCGATGTTGTAGAAGTAGCTGTCATAGTCCCTGGTTCTGCTCTCCGCGGTCTCGATGGCCTTTATGACATTGGCCGGTAGCAGATCGCGTTGGCCGAGCACGGTGATCTTGATGCGGTTCTTGTGGATGCGCTGGTCCTCCGCCAGCTTGAGGAAGCTCTCCTCGAACAGCTGCATGAGGTAATGCACTTCGTTCTCGTCCCGGTTGAGGTTCTCCGTCGAGAAGGCGTAGACCGTGAGAACTTTGATGCCCATTTCCCGGCACCACTCCATGACCTCCTCCAGCTTGTCCTTGCCCTTCACGTGGCCTTCCTGCACGGCCAGCCCGATCTCCTGAGCGAACCGGCGGTTGCCGTCCATGATGATGGCCACATGCTCAGGGATGTCCCCCTCCATCACTTCCTTGAACAGCCGCTTCTCGTACGTCTGGTAAGCGGTGTTCGCTATGACGCGGGTGATCTCGTTGGACATCAGGGTTACCAATTCAGTCGACTCTAATCTAACTTTCGAAGTCCTCGGGGAGTCCGGCCGCTTTGACGCCTAGATCGAAGCAGCCTATGGCCGCCACGGCACCGATGGTTCCCCGGTTCCCGGTGATCTCCACCACCTGGACGCCGGTCCTGTTCGCAACGTCCAGGGCCTGCTGCGGATTGTAGATGACCTTCTTGGCGTTCCAGCCGTACTCCTCCAGCTCCCGGGGGATGCGCAGGCCGACGTAGTACGCCATGGTGGTCTCCTGGGAGTAGGTGTTCTTCCTGAAAGCCTCCTTGAAGTATTCCAGCAACGCCGGCAGCTCGCTTTCCTTAATGGCGAAGCTGACCCCGGACGAGGAGCAGTTGGTGGTCTTCTGCGGGACGTTCGGATTGAGCTGGATGATCTTGTGCTGCAGGAAAGTGCCGACGGGGCATTCCCTGGCAACCTTGAGCATCATGGACCACGAAGCTCCCTTCTCCTTGGTGTCCGTGTCGTCGACAGCGATTATCGCCCGGACCAGCTTCGGGGTGATCACCGTCACCTCCACCTTGTGGGCGCCTCCTATCTTCACGTCGTCCGGGTATTCCGTCGCAATGGTCCCCGGTCCCTGGGGCATGCAGGCCCCGACGCCGACGTTGGCGCCGGCCAGACCGACCCAGGTGGTGCGGACCCGGTCTCCGTCAATGACCAGGGAGCGCAGCCCCTGGCCTCCGAGGTCCTTGGACGCCGGGCCGAAGTGCAGCTCCCCATCGCCGATGATGGTGTCCATGATGATGGTGTTGCCCTCCACGGTTATGTTGGTTATCGCCCCGCCGGCGCGCTTGCGGTTGCAGGCGTCCCATTCGACCGGACCTTTCGCGGAACATTCCTCGATGACCTGAGCGACCCCGTTCTTCTCGTCCACCAGTGTGAAAACGCCACGACAGAACAGCCTTCCGTACTTCTCGGTGACCTCTTCCGGTTTGAGAACTTGCACCATTTTGACATCCCTTGGTTCGCTTGACGGAGGGGAATGGATATTGTTACCGTTTATTTATGTTTGCCAGACCGAACGTCGCATAGCGCGAAGGGACGCTGGACATGTCCAGCATCATCGTGCGCTCGTCCCTTGGACGGTAGAAGAGCCATTTCCCCTTGCAGCCCAGGACATCTCCTCGATGCCGACCGGCCAGCTCGACGAAGGAAGACCTCGACGGATCGTAAGGCAAAAGCGGATAACGGTCCAGGATCTCCACCGGCCCCGGGTCGGCGGACACTCCGTTCAAAGTTGAGAGCAATGTGTCCAGGCGCTCCTGGTAGGTGTCGCGGTCACGAATCGAGGATTGCGCCTTCAGGAACGTGCCCTTCCGCACCCATTGCGTGGCGTGCAGCGCTTTGGACAAAACGTTCTCAGCGTCCCTGGCCGCCCGTCGGTTGGGGTACGTGCCCAGTCTGGCAATAGCGTCCGCCCCCTGCTCTATCGCCCGCTCCATGAATCGAGTGGACAACGTCATTCCGACCTTGACCAGGTCGCCGTAGAAGGCGGCGTAGACGTGGGTCGGCTTGGCGCAGATCTCCCCGCCCTTGCCCACGCACCTATCGTTCGTAATGTTCGTACCGTCGCATTCCGGCTCGAACACGCAGTTCTGAACCGGTATCCAGGTTGAGGCGCACAACGGACATTGATCGAACTGTCCGGAGACCACGTTGCGCATCTTGCACGGCTCGTACCGACCGTCGACGAACGATCCGACGCACCGTCTGGCGTCCGATATGGTGAGATCGAGGCGTTCCCCAGGCCGGAACTGGTCCGTGAGCTCCTGCACCTCCTTGGCCTTCTGGTCGTAGGTGACCAGCGTAGGCTGGAAGGAATCCCACTCCCAGGATATGGCGTGGCGATCGTAGGCGATCATCCCTCGCCGGCGCAGGATCTCGTCGGCCGTTTCGAACACGAGGACGTCAAACGAGGAACATCGATTTAAGCCTGACCGGGGGTTCGCCGATCGTGGAACTTCGCCTGATGATCTGTATCAAAAATGAGACCGGACGAATAATTCTTTTATACCAAATACCCCGTAACGTTGTTTCATAATGTCGCTGATATTAGTAAGCGCAGCTACATCGACAGCAGCGAGCAGCGCCGTATCCATCACCACCGCCATCGGCGTCGGGGTTGGTGGGGCGCTAATAGCTATACTGCTCATTATGTTGCTATCTTCCAGAGAGCTGATATCCGCTTCCAACAAGAGCTCCAAGAAGGTGCTGGCCACATTGGACTCTGCTATCGTTCCGCTGCTCGTAGTGTTCTCCCTGACCATCGTGTTCCAGGTCCTGGAGATCGTGGGCACCATCAGCGTCTGAACATCTGGTTCAGCGCATCTTTCCATCTTAATTTTCTAATCGCCCTGCCTTCTGGCCGTTTTACAAAAATCAGAAAATGCCCTCAGAGGACTTCTTCCTCTTCCTTTCGGGAGAGGAACTCCGGGGGGATCTCCTGGGCCAGGAAGACGGTCTTTCCGGCCTGGGAGATGACGTTTCCAGACGCGATAGCCGCCGCGGCGTCGATCTCCAGTATGACCGGCTCCTCGACCCTGACCTTTCCGGCGTTCATGGCGTCCTGGTACGTCTTCGACAGATGAACCATCTTGCGGTCCGACGGTCTCAGTCCCGTCTCCAGGATGATGTCCGCCTCCTCCGGCGTGGCCGGGTAGTAGAGGTGATCTGGAATATTCTCGGTGGGCAGCTTGAGGTCCAGTTCCAGAGAGTGGCCGTAGGTGGCCCGCATCAGATCGTTGCTGATCTGGTACCTTCCCTTGGGGTCGGTCTCGATTATCGCCACGATATGGTGAGGCCTGATCCAGTGGTAGCGGCGGTTACTATCTCTCAGAGAATTAATGAAGCCCCGGATGCTGACGAACCCCTGCTCGTCCATGTCCAGTCCGAAACGTTCAGGGAAGTGTCTGAGCACTCCGGCCAGTGTCCGGCCGAGCTGGTCCAGCTCCTGCTCGCTCATCAAGAACTTGCCAGGCTCTCCGCAGATGGGGCAGGTCTCCCCGCGAAAGTATCCGTGCTCGCCGCATTCCCTTAACATAACGAACCCTCGAACATACAAAGTGGGACTTAAACTTTAGGACGCTTCTAACGCTCCAGAGACCCCTCCGCGGCCAGCACCGTATTGCTCATGAGCATCACGATGGTCATCGGGCCCACGCCCTTTGGCACAGGCGTGATGGCGGAGGCTTTTTCCTTCACGTTGTCGAAATCGACGTCGCCGACGAAGCGGTAGCCTTTGGGCGTGGAGGGATCGTCTATCCGGTTCGATCCAGCATCCGCGACGACCGCGCCTTCCTTGACCATGTCGGCGGTGATGAAAAGGGCTTTCCCGATCCCGCTGATCAGCACGTCGGCCTGAAGCGTCATGGCCTTGAGGTCCCTGGTCCGGGAATGGCAGACGGTGACGGTGGCGTCGATCCCCTTCTGCATGAGCATGGCTGCCATAGGCTTCCCGACGATGTTGCTGCGACCGACGACGACAACGTGCTTACCGGCGACGTCGATCCCGTAAGCGGAGAGCATGACGTGGATACCATACGGCGTGGCCGGCAGGAAACCGCCGTCCTCTCCGATGAGCATCTTCCCCACGTTGGTCGGGTGGAAGCCGTCCACGTCCTTCTTCGGGTCGATGGCGGCGATCACCTTGCCGACGTCGATATGCCCGGGCACCGGCAATTGAACGAGTATGCCGTGCACCTTGGGGTCCCGGTTCAGCTCGTCTATGAGATGCAGAAGCGCCTCCTCGCGGAGGTCGGCCGGTTCTCTCACGGTCAAAGAGTACATGCCGAGGTCCTGGCACGCCTTTCCTTTCATGGTCACGTATGAGACCGAAGCGGGGTCGTCCCCGACGATGATGACCGCCAGTCCCGGAACGACCCCCTTCTCCTTCAGCGCGGCGATCCTGACCGCCAGGTCCTTCCCGATGCGGTCCGCGACCTCCTTGCCCTCTAAAAGTCTCGCACCCATTTGCTGACCAGGCTTCTTGATGCCTTAGCCGTATTAAAGAATTGCCGGGCGATAAACCATATTAAGCCCGGTCTGGATATCGGTTCTCAAGGTAGTGCATGAAGAGCAATATCGAGATATCCCAGAATGCCAAGGTGCTCCCCATCGACCAGATAGCCGCCCAATTGGGAATAGCCGAGGGGGAGCTCATTCCGTACGGCAGGCATATGGCCAAGGTGCCGCTCTCGGTGCTCAAGCGCTACGAGGACCGCCCGAACGGGAAGCTCATCCTGGTCACGGCCATCACCCCCACTCCCGCCGGGGAAGGGAAGACGGTCACAACCATCGGTCTGGTCGAGGCGCTGGGAAAGCAGGGAAGAAGGGTGATGGGCGCTATTCGCGAACCTTCTCTTGGCCCCACCTTCGGCCTGAAGGGAGGGGCCACCGGCGGCGGGCTAGCCCAGGTCTATCCCATGTGGGACATCGACCTGCACTTCACCGGGGACATCCATGCCGTTGGCGCTGCCCATAATCTCTTGTCCGCAATACTGGAGAACCACATCGCCAAGGGGAACAAGCTGAACATCGACCCCACCCGCATCTTCCTGAAGAAGGCGATCGACATGAACTGCCGGGAGCTCCGTAACATCGTAGTGGGCCTCGGCGGGCGCAAGGAAGGCGGGATACCTCACGAGAGCGGGTTCATAATCACCGTCGCTTCGGAGATAAGCGCGATATTGGCGTTGACAACTTCGATGACCGACCTCAAGGACCGCCTAGGGAGGATGCTCATCGGCTACACCTACGACAACCAGCAGGTCCACGCCCGGGACCTGGGCTGCGTCGGCGCCATGGCCACCCTGCTGAAGGACGCCATACATCCCAACCTGGTGCAGACGCTGGAGGGGCAGCCCTTCTTCATCCACGGCTTTCCGTTCGCCAACATCGCCCACGGAAACAGCTCCATCATCGCTACCAAGTACGCTCTCAAGCTCGCCGACGTGGTGGTCACCGAGGCCGGTTTCGGAGCCGACCTGGGGGCGGAAAAGTTCTTCGACATCGTGTGCCGGAGCGACGGCTTCCGCCCGAACTGCGCCGTCCTCGTTTGCTCCATAAAAGCTCTCAAGATGCACGGGGGATGCCCTCTGAAGGCGGTTGGCTGCGAAGACCCGGACGCTCTCCGGAAAGGATTCTCCAACCTGGACAAGCACATTGAGAACCTACGCCATTTCGGAGTTCCGATCGTGGTCGCCATCAATCACTTCGCGGCCGACACCGAGGAAGAGGTGCGGACGATAAGGGAGCACTGCCGGCAGATGGGCGTGCGCTGCGCCCTGTCCGAGGTGTTCGACAAGGGCGGAGCCGGCGGCCAGGAGCTGGCCGATCAGGTGACCGAGGCGATCGAGAAGGACGAGTGCAGCTTCAGGTACCTCTACGACCTCGACCTTCCGCTGAAGGAGAAGATCAGGATCATCGCCACCGAGATGTATGGAGCTCAAATCGTGGAGTACGAGACCGCCGCCCAGAGGCACCTGCGCGTGATCGAGGAATCCGGGACCGGCAACCTCATGGTGTGCATGGCCAAGACCCAGCTGTCCCTGACCGATAAGCCGGAGATGAAAGGTGCGCCAACCGGTTGGGAACTGACGGTCAGGGAGATATTCGTTTCCTCGGGAGCGGGCTTCGTCGTTCCGATATGCGGACGCATCATGCTCATTCCCGGGCTCCCCTCGCAACCGTCCGCCCTTGGGATAGACATCGACGAGGGCGGAAAGATCACCGGTCTGTACTGAGAAGCGCCTGGGCGATGCTTATCCCGACCTCGGCCAGGTCCTCGGCCGGAAGGGTTCTCGCCCCTCCCTGGTCGAAGAGCATGACCGCACGTCCGGAGACCTCCTCATCACCCTGCCAGGCCGCTATGGCAACCCTCAGACGCGGAAAGGCTTGGACGATGACGGCAGCGTCCCCCATCCCTATCTGCGTTGCACTGAGCGCAGATGCATCCTCAACTAGGTCGCCCGGAGACCTCCCGTAACGGTCCGCCAATGGTATCAGCGCTCTCTGCCGGAAGGCTTCGGCGAACGGTCGTCCCGAGGAAAGCATGTCGAAGGACGTCCACTCATCATCCCTTTTCCAGGTCAAGCATCCTCTCAAATGGTGCAGCGTCGCCAGTCCCCATCCCCCGCCTAGAACGTCCGGGGCGGTGACGGTTCGATCGGCCAGGTCGATCAGCGTCTCCTGCCCTCCGCTCTCAAGCACCAGCTCCCTCCCCCGAAGCTCACCTCCCGAGGCTGAGGCCAGCTCTTTATCTGGAATTCCCGAAAGGGCGTCCCAGGCCAGCATGATCGCCTGGCGGTAAGCGGGATCACAGGGCATCCTTCCTCCGCAGGTGGTCGGCGATGCTCACCAGCTCGCAACCGGAACCTTCGATGTGTTCCAGCAGCGTTCTCAGGTCGGCTATGCCCTGGTCCATATCATCTCTCGTCCGTAGCCCGGAACAGTAGCTCTCCACCGGATGCCAGGAATGGGTGGCTATCACCAGCAGTCCATCCTGGAAACCGTCGACCAGGTCCAGGTAGTCGGAGATCGGCCGCTTTCCCTCGTGGTACGGCCACAGGTAGGAGACGATCTTCTTCCCCCGGCCGTCGCGGGACCAGCAGACCGGTATCTCAGGCAATCCGTTCTTAATGCGGTATGGACGGACCTTGCCNNTCCGTCGTCCTCTGATAGGGGGCGCGGAAACCCCTTACGCTCTTTCCGAAGACTCGATCCAGGGCCGCTGTCCCCCTGTCCAGGATGTCTCCGGTGCTTTCCCGATCGAGCAGTATCCCGGTCTCCTTCCCGGTAAAATCTTCATGATCGTATCCGTGCAGGGCGACCTCTTGACGGCGCATCAGGGTCTTCAGCTCCATCTTCTCCGAGAGAACCTCTGCCGTCCGGCCTTCCCAGAAGAACGTTCCCTTGACCCCCATCCCATCCAGAAGGTTGGCGATAAGCTCCAGGCCCTTTGCCGACGAAGTGAAGCGGGGATGATCTCCCCCGTTGGAGATGGAGCAGACGTCCCCTTGACAGGCCAGGTTGACATCCCGGTCCACGTCCACGGTGAAGGTCACGGCGCGCACGTGGGTATATCCCGTGGCCAGGACTTAAACGGTATGGTGCCTCGCAAAAGTTTTTAATATCTGGCTAATGGTGGCAAACCTATAATGGACGCCCCTCCCGGACCGCATGGACCAGCCTCTCCGTCAGGCATCTCATTCGCCTCGCCAAGGGGGGTGGGGGCATAGCCAAGGTCGTGGTCCTCGGCGGTGGCCCGGCCGGACTGGCCTGCGCGGCGGAGCTGGCCGAAAGAGGGGTTAGCGTGGCCCTGCTGGAGAAGCGCGAGGCGCTCGGCGGAAGGGTCCAGGACCTCGCCTGCAAAGGCGCTGTTCACTGTCGTCAGTGCGACGTGTGCCGGGTGCACCGCCTGCGATCGCAGGTTCTCTCGTCCGAACTGGTATCGGTGCACACCAACGTCGAGCTGGAGCAGTTGGAGCGCAACAACGGACGTTACCGCTTCGATCTGGTCCGCCCGAAGGACGCCATCGACCTCGGTAGATGCTCGCGCTGCGGCAAGTGCGTTGAGGCGTGTCCGACCGGAGCAATGACCAAGGCCGCCGGCAAGATCCGACTGGACCGTGGGGCGTGCCGCTCGATCCAGGGTCTGGAGTGCGAGAGGTGCGTCAGCGTATGCCCCGTCGGGGCCATAGACCTCTTCGGTGAAGAGCACCTCAGCATCAACGGGAGCGCCGTGATCGTGGCCACCGGTTCTCTGGAGTTCCCGGCGTCCGAGGAAAAACG
>DUJZ01000104.1 GCA_013329565.1 Methanomassiliicoccales archaeon | reverse complement strand
GAGGCTACCGCCTTTCCGGACTAGGCTACCTTGGCTTGCATGGGCATTTCCCTGCTCATATTTCAAACTTGACGATTTTGCACATTTCGCCCGATCCGGACAAAAGGATTTATTCACCGTAGCGCTTGAGCGTGCCGATGAGCGAGATCGTGCTGACGGTGGAGGTCGATCGAAGGGCGAAAGAGGTTCGTCTTCCGGAAGGTTCCACTGTGGAGACCGTGCTCGATTCCCTTGGCCTGTACCCTGACGCGCACATCGTGGTCCGGGGAAGGACGCCGGTCCCGGTCGATTCTCCTGTGGTGAACGGGGACCAGCTGCGCATCGTCAAGGTCGCTTCGGGCGGTTAATGANNCCTTGAATTTTTATGGTAGTGTCAATCGAAGCCTGGAGATAGAGCCGGGCTTTCCTATATCACATGATCACTATCACCCTTTCATCACGCGGCCAGCTTAGGCCGGGTAACGGATGGAAAACCCGTTCAGGTTCGTCGAGACATTGGTCTTGATGGGCATAGTGGACCCTGGTGTGCGAAAGCCATTCTCCTTTTCCAGCTTGACAGAGGTGATATGATGAACATTGACCCAAGCACCACCAAGTATCTGGTCAAGGCCAAGCTGAACGCTGACGGCATTGTCGAAAAACCGGACGTGGTGGGCGCGATATTCGGGCAGACCGAGGGATTGCTGGGCGACGAGCTCGACCTGAGAGACCTGCAGAAAAGCGGCAGGATCGGCAGGATCGAAGTGGACGTCCACTCCCGTCAGGGAAAGTCCGAAGGACAGATACTGATACCATCAAGCTTAGATCAAGTGGAGACCGTAATCCTGGCCTCTGCACTGGAGACCATCGACAGGGTGGGCCCGTGCAAGGCCAAGATCAGCGTGGAGTCCATCGAGGACGTGCGCATCGTGAAGCGCGAGAAGATCATCGAGAGGGCCAGGGAACTGCTCACTGAACTGATAAAGCAGTCCAAGACCTCCGGGGTCGACCTCACCGAGAGCGTTCGCCAGTCCGTCCAGGTGGAAGAGATAACCTACTACGGCAAGGACCGCCTTCCGGCGGGACCGAACGTCGCCGAGTCCGACGCCATAATCGTGGTCGAGGGCCGCTCCGACGTGCTGAACCTGCTGAAGTCGGGCATCAAGAACGCCATAGCGGTCGAGGGGACCAACGTTCCGAAGACCATCATGGACCTCAGCAAGGAGAGGGTGATAACCGCCTTCGTCGATGGCGACAGGGGCGGAGAGCTCATCCTGCGCGAGATGTTCCAGGTGGCCGAGGTGGACTTCGTCGCTCGTGCGCCGCGCGCCCACGAGGTCGAGGAGCTTACCCAGAAGCAGATCATGAAATGCCTCCGGAACAAGATCCCCGGAGACCAGTTCATTGAGATGTTCAACCTGGACATCGGAGATACCAAGGATAAGGAGAAGAGGCTGGAGCCCAACGCCAACAAGGTCGAGAAGCTGGATCGCTTCGAGAAGGCCGAGAGGGCGGACCGCGACAAGGACAAGGAGGACGAACCGGTAAAGACCGAGCGCGAGCCCCGGGCCGAAAAGCAGGAACGCCGCGAGCGCGAGGAGCCCCGCCAGGAGCACGAGCCCAGACCGGAACCCCGCCCGGAAAGGCAGGAACGCCGCGAGCGCGAGCCCCGGGCCGACCGGCAGGAACGCCGCGAGCGCGAGGAGCCCCGCCAGGGAAGGGAGACCAAGGCCGAACAGCGCCAGGAGCGCGAGCCCCGGGCCGACCGGCAGGAACGCCCCCCCGTTGAGGAGAAGGAGCTTGAGGAGCGGAAGCCCGTTTCCCGCAAGCAGCTCTCCGGCGCGCAGGAGAAGTTCAAGGGCATGATAAACGAGCTGTCTTCCACCTCCAAGGCCCGGATAATCGACGCCTTGGGCGGGATCATGAAGGAAGTGGCGGTGAAGGAGCTGGTCAACACCCTGAAGGAGGAAAAGGACCCGGTGTCCGCGGTCGTCTTCGACGGCATCATAACCCAGAGGATACTGGACCTGGCCTCCGACCTGAAGATCGGAACCATAGTCGGCACCAAGATGGGCAACATCACCAAACAGCCGGCCGGGACCGACGTCTGGTCCAAGGACGACCTGAACTGAACATGAGCGGCGCGGACAGGGTCAGTTGGCGGAGCGTAGAGAGCACCGCCCAGGTCTCCATCCCTTCCGATCCCCTACTGAGGGTGATCGGTCAGGAGGAGGCCGTGACCCTGGCCCGCATAGCCGCCAAGCAGCGCCGGCACCTGCTGCTGGTCGGACCTCCCGGAACGGGCAAGTCCATGATAGCGCAGGCCCTGGCGTTGCACCTTTCCCGCCCCACTCAGGAGATCAGAGTGGTGCACAACCCGGAGAACCCGGAACGGCCTCTCGTGGAAGTGAAGAACGAATCGGAGGTCGTTTCCGAATCAAGAACCAAAGAGTTCGCCGAGGGCGAGCTCATCGAGCCCAAGAACGCTCCGGTGAACGTCGCCGAGCGCCTGGGATACCGGTGCCCCAACTGCGGGGCCTATTCCTCTCCAAAAGAACGCATCTGCCCCAAGTGCCAGAAGGGCAAGGGTGCGGATGCCGTTGCCAACAATCCCTTCGGGGACCTGATGTCCGGTCTTTTCGAACAGATGAACGCGGCGGGGCTTACAGGAACGGCCGGAAAGGAACGCGTGACCACCACCCGCACCCGCTTCGGGAAGGAGGAAGTGGTCGTCTTCGAGAGATGCGGCGAGATGATACGCATTCTGGACCAGGACGCCCTGGAGAAGCGCCGGGACTGGGAGAGGCAATCCCCCCGGAAGGTCATCGTGCGGCTGGACCGCAATCCCTTCGTTCTTGCTACGGGCTCATCGGAAACCGAGCTCCTAGGCGACGTGCGCCACGACCCTTACGGTGGGCACGCCCAGCTTGGTACGCAACCGTACGACCGGGTCGTTCCCGGTGCGATTCACGAAGCGCACGAGGGCGTTCTGTTCATTGACGAGCTGCCGCACCTCGGACACCTTCAGAGATTCATTCTGACGGCAATGCAGGAGCGCCGCTTCCCGATATCCGGGCGCAATCCGCAGAGCGCCGGCGCAAGCGTCAAGGTGGAGAACGTGCCCTGCAGCTTCATCTTCGTCGGCGCGTGCAACATACAGGACCTGGAGCAGGTCCTTTCTCCGCTGCGCTCACGCATCTGCGGTAACGGCTACGAGGTATTGGTGAACACCGCCATGCCCGACACCGAGGAGAACCGCGACCGACTGGTCCAGTTCATAGCCCAGGAGATAGTCTCCGATACGCGCATACCGCACGCTGACGCTTCGGCCATCGAGGCGATCATGAAAGAATCAAGAGCCAGGGCAGCGAAGGTCGACGG
>DUJZ01000169.1 GCA_013329565.1 Methanomassiliicoccales archaeon | reverse complement strand
ACCGACATGGCGGTGGTCTCCATACCGATGGAGATACCGGTGATGATGTTGGTGGCCGGGCCGGTCTCAGAGGCCTTGGCGATCTTCCTGACCGGGCGATATTCGCCAGCGGTGTAGTACTGGGTGATGTAGACGATCACGATGCTGAGAGCGATACCGATCATGCCGCAGACGAAGTAGAGTATCTCTCCGCCCAATAACTGGTCCACGGCGAAGTAGAACAGTATGGCAGCGATGATACAGGTCACGTAGTAACCGCGGTTGATGGCCTTCATCGGGCTCTCGTCCTCGTTCCTCATGCGCACGGTCATGATACCGACCAGGCCGGCCAGCAGACCGAATCCGCGGACCACGAGGGGGAACATGAACCAGCCGGGGTTTCCGGTGGCAGCGAAGATGGCCACACCCAGGATCATGGCGCCGATGTTCTCGGCAGCGGTGCTCTCGAACAGGTCCGCGCCACGTCCGGCGCAGTCTCCGACGTTGTCGCCTACCAGGTCAGCGATGACGGCGGGGTTGCGCGGGTCGTCCTCGGGAATTCCGGCTTCGACCTTTCCGACCAGGTCAGCGCCGACATCGGCGGCCTTGGTGTAGATACCGCCGCCCAACTGGGCGAACAGTGCGGCGAAGGAAGCCCCGAAGGCGTATCCGACGGCCAAGAACAGCGCGTCCATGTAGAGCTCGGCCGAATCGGCCGGGCCCACAGCCACGTACGCCTGGTAAACGAAGAATATCCCGGCGACCCCCAGCAGGCTCAAGGCCACCACGGCGATGCCGGAGACGGCGCCGCCGCGGAAGGAGGTCAGGAGCGCTTCGTTCAAGGAGCGCTTGGCGGCGCTCGCGGTCCTGATGTTCGAGTTCACAGACACGTACATTCCGATGTATCCAGACAGGGCGGAGAAAAACGCCCCGAGCAGGAAGGCCACACCGGTCCACAGGTTGATCCCGACAGTGATCAGGATACCCAATATGACGCTGATGATGGCAATCGTCTTGTACTGACGAGCAAGGTAGGCCATGGCCCCCTCGCGGATGGCGTCGCTGATGGCTTTCATCTCAGGAGTACCAGTGTCCTTCTTGAGAACCCACCAGGTTAGAAATCCGGCGAAGAGGAGACCTATTATGCCCGCGATCGGTATAGTATAGTACAGAGGATCGTCTAGCATTGAAAAGCCTCTTTTAAATTCCAGCCTAAATACGGCTACCCATATAAATCGTTTAGGTATTATCTGGTCACGAAAAACGTAATCTGGCATCGAAGATGCGGAGCTGAACGAACGCAGTCGACGGGCATATGCCACATCCTTGACGAGCTTCAGAACCTGGCCTTGAGGACCACCAGGCCCTCCTTGCGGGATATGTCGATGGAATGCCTTCCGGAGCTATGGGCCGTTCCGCGCATCTTCAGCACCTCCAGGTACTTGCGCCTGTCTCCATGCTCGTCGCTGAGCAAAAGCAGCACGATCCCATCGACCGTGTAGGCGATCTCCGGAGGGTACAGCTCCCCAGGCTGAACCTCCCCTGTGACCAGGGTGGTGGCGTTCCAGTGCTTGAGATGGTTGGAAAGGTCGAAGAGGAAGCTGCGGTAATCCTTCTTGAGCATTTCGCCGACCACCGTGATGGGATCGATCACGATGCGCTGCGGCATGACCTCCGCTATGCTGCGGTCGATGGTCTCCAGTATCTTCTCGGGGTCCCCGGACCTGATCTGGTCGCCAAGGTCGACATAGACGATGTCCCGGTCGATGTACTCGGGACGCATGAAACCGAATTGTGATGAGAAACGAAGCATCCAATGAACTGGTTCGCTCAGAGTGGTGAAGAACAGCCCTCGCTCTCCCCGCTGCGCCCCTTGGCACAGGAAACGCAGGCAGAACGTCGTCTTCCCTGTTCCTGTCGCCCCCGATACCAATATCACCGATGGAAATGGAAAACCGTTCTCGACCAGTTCGTCCAAACCAGGTATGCCCGACGGGATCCTCTCCATTTCGGTACCTTCTCCCTTTTCGCCTTCCATAATCAAATCCCCTTTTCCGTATTTGGGTCATCCGCCCTCTGGACATCGTTGTCCCTCGCTCGCCCCTGTTGCGGTTCCAGCCACAGTTCCTTACCCCCCAACGACAGGACCGTGCTGTAAAGGTCGGGGTATCTACCCCGGTCGATGACCAGGACCACGGCCGCCCTCGCAGACAGAAGCTGCACGAAATCCTTGAGGAAACCCTCCACCGCCTGATGGCCGTTGTACATGAGCAGTATGGAGACGTTGTCTATCATCGCGAACTTGAGTCCTGAGATATCAAAGCCCTCTCCCGCAGAGGAACATTCCCTCAGGACCATGGGCAGCTCGTCTATGTGGCTGGGGCCCTTCAACAGACCGACGCCCGCCCGGTAACTAACGTCGCCTCCGGAGAACCGGGACACTGCGCCTATGAATTTCAGTCCGTCGTGGGCGATGCCGTGCATGTCCAGCAGGTGAACGATGTACTGGTGCGGGCGATCGACGGAGATGAACAGACCGGGGTTTCCTTCCCCCATGAGGGCCTTCAACAGCACCAGCTCGACCACCACGAAGTGCGTGGAGGCCGCATCCAGGACATAAAGGTCTGGACGCGGGACCTCTCCCAGCTGCCTGCGGATGTTCTCACACTGTAAGAGGTCCCTGACGTTCATCTTCTCCATTCGTTATAAAAAAAATGGCGTATATATGAGGTTCTTCTGAGCAATCGAATTTGATATTTAGCCCTGGTGCGGTGCTGGAGCTCTCCCCATATTAAATATTTCCAAGGCCATTCGGGAAGGATTGCTTTGATAGGCGGTGACGTTCTCGGACTGATACTGGTCTACGCCTACGTGGTCGGCATGGTGATCATCACCGACAGGTCGCGCTTCCTTCGCGACCGCTCGTTCCACCGCAAGTTCATTCACGTGATGATCGGCAACATCGCCCTGTTCTGGTGGGTGTTCGACACCAACTACGTGATGTCGCTCCTGGCCGCGGTGCCGTTCATACCATTGCTGTTCATATTCTCGAAGTACGGGGGAAAGCGCGAGAAGGACGACAGCAAGCTGATCGGCGATCTCAAGGGGTCCGTCCTGTCCACCGCCTCGCACGACGGTCACAAGCTTGGACTGGTGTACTACGCGATCTCCTGGGCGTTACTAGCGTTCTTCGCCTTCAACGATCTGGTCATCGCCTCCGTCGGCATCGTATGCATGGCCTACGGCGATGGAATGGGCGGCTTGGTAGGCAAGACCTTCGGCAAGCGGAAGATCCACGGCAACAAGACCCTGGAAGGCACTCTTGCCGTATTCATATTCGCCGCCCTGGCCATTTTCCTGATGATCAACTATTACAATCTGCTATACTCAATGGGACTTTACGGCACCAGGTCGATACCGCTGACGATAACCGCGCTGACCGCGGTGGGATTGAGCGCCTACGTGGCGGTGGTGGAGCTGTACACTCCCGGCGAATATGACAACCTGGTCATCCCCCTGTCCACGGCGCTGATAATGTTCATGGCGGGCATCTGAGGTTCTGAAAATGGAATTGATAGTGGTGGACGGAATCGACGGCTCAGGCAAGAGCACCGTGGCCGAGTGGATGGCCGAGCATTACCGCTCCCAAGGACAAAAGGTTCTGGTTAGAGCGCACCCCTCCGATTCATTCTGCGGACGCCTCAGCCGCAGGTCGCTGAC
>DUJZ01000012.1 GCA_013329565.1 Methanomassiliicoccales archaeon | reverse complement strand
CCCTTCCGAGAATCCTGGTATGGCACAGAATAGAGAGTCGGTACGAGAGTTCCCTGGTCTTGCTCACGCTGGAAGACTTCAGGTCCCTCCTGAAGCTTTCTGCTTCGCAAGACACTTGAAAGGGGGAAAGGTAAATGCAAATCTGGTACAAACCCACACAACCCGGATCGGTGGTCATCAACGGCAAGGAATCGAACCTGTTCGGCAGCCCGATATACCCCCTCGCATGGGGGTACGAACTGGCGGGGGTGCATCTCACGCTGTCGGACGCGATCGCGATGGCGGTCGAAGGGATGCCCGGCGACTTCATCCGCGCGTTCCTCAAGGACTACCTGGCCGACCCGGAGCATCGGGACCTGGCCTACGCGGACGCCAAGAAGATGCTCCACTGGGAGCCCATCCTCAAGGACCTCGCGGTTCCCGAAGGCCACGAGTGCGCCCAAACGTTCGCGCGCAAGCTGGAGGTCCTCCTCAGCCCCGGCTACCTGGACATGCTGGCATACGCGGAACAGGCAGGCCGGGTCTTCCCGGTGTCGCTGACGAAATACAAGTGGTATCAGTGCGTGTCCACGCCCAGGGGCATCCTCGAGGACATGCAGCGGGGCAATCAGGACAAGATGAAAGCGCTGATGGACTTCGGCATCGCGCTGTCCCGGATGAGCCCGAAGGAACTTGCGCTGGTGGGGCAGTCGATGCTGTTCGCGGGCGCGGATNNGACCGCCGCTTTGCCGAGGCTTCGGGCGACCGCCGACGTGACGGAGTGGATCGCAGAATTCGCCGAGAGGGAGGGGAGGGTTGCTTGACGAACTTGTGGAACTGCTGCTTCGAGGAGAGAGTCTTCCGCCCGATGTGCCGCGCAAGGACGCCATCGCAGCCTGCCTGCGGGCCAATGAAGTGCGCTTCGAGCGGAACAGGTGCTGCGTGTGCGGGTATCCTGGACTGGTGGGAGAATCCAAGAACGCGCGCGTGGACGGGAAGATGTACTGCCGCGCGCACATTCCAACGAGGAAGGGGGATCAGAAATGAAGTTTGTATCGGCTAGGAAAGTCAAGACATTCCTCCGATTGGGCATCGTAGGGCCCGCTGGCAGCGGGAAGACCTACTCGGCGCTCGCCATCATGAGCGCCCTGCTCCCGAACGGGCGGATCGCGCTCATCGACACGGAAGCCGGTTCCGCCGCGCTGTACGGGGGCATCTTCGCCTTCGACACGGTCGTCCTCAGCGACTTCCATCCCCGGAACTACGTGGCCGCCATCCAGCTGGCGCACCGCGAGGGGTACGACGGCGTCATCGTCGACTCCCTGTCCCATGCGTGGGCCGGGACGGGCGGCGTGCTGGAAATGCACGATTCGGCTACCCGCAAGTCCAAGACCGGCAACTCCTGGACGGCGTGGCGGGACGTGACGCCGTTCCACAACGAGCTGGTGGACACGATCCTCCAGACGCCGATCCACCTGATCGGCACGATGCGGACCAAGGTGGAGTACACGCAGGTGCAGGAAGACGGCAAGGCCAAGATCAAGAAACTGGGCACGGCCGCCATTCAGCGGGAAGGCATGGACTACGAGTTCGGGGTCATCCTGGAGATGGACCTGGACAACGTGGGGAGCGTTGTGAAGTCCCGATGCCCGGCCCTGACCGGCAAGGTCTTCCGGACTCCTGGCGCGCAGGTGGCGAAGATCCTCAAGGACTGGCTGGAGAGCGGGGAAGACGCCCCGGCGATTGCGCCTACGGGAGCGATGCCGCAGGAGCAGGCGGAGTTCAACCTGCTGGCCAACAACGCCATCGAGGCGGGCCGGATCACGCGGGACAGGGTGAAGCAGATCCTGACGGCCACGGCCTCCGATGGCCAGAACGACTACCGGGCGGCCTCCGCTGCTTTGCTCCAAGCCGCCTAGACAGGAAGGAGACGCGCATGCAAATCATCAATCTTTCGTCGCAGCCATTCAGCCCTGAGCTGTACCAGGACCTGTGCGAGCGGCTGAGCCCGGACAGGGTGTTCGAGAGGCTCGTGTTCATCGACAAAGAGAGGCCGCTGGAAGAGCAGGTCGACCACATCGTGAAGGGTATCCAGTGGGACGATTCGGTGGTGAACATGCCCAGTCTTCCCATTGCCGCGGCGATGATCGCGCGAAAGATTCGGGGAAAGAATGTGCGTCTCCTTCGGCTCAAACTCTCGGGCGAGGAAAGGAAGTTGATCTTCTCGGAACTGGTGCCGCTCGACCGCGAGGAACCCAATGAGGAGGAACCTTGAAAGGACTGGTCCTTGGAATCCAGAAGTCGCCGGAAGGCATGAGGACGTTCTGGACCGGGGCATTCGTGGACGAAGAGATCGTCGTCACGGAAGGCGAAGTCTGCATTGTGGATGACGAAGGAAGGGTGAAGGACTCTGTACCGAGAAACGAGTTGGTGCACCTGCTGATCGTGGAGGGAGACCACTACAAGCTCAGAGTATTGAGGTGAGGATATGGGATTGAGAGAAGAGGCGAACCAAGCCTGGAAGTTTGACCGGGCGGACAGGGCGAGAAGCGAAGAAGAGAAGCTCCAAGCCGTGAACGAAGAGTCCCTGGCATCGGCCAAAGATGGATTCGAGGCCGCATTCGGGCGGCGCGATGCCGAGTACTGGGTCAAGTCGGAGGGCGTGGTCATCGCCACGGTGGACGACCTGAAGTTCCTGCTGATGGAAGCCTGGCATTGGGAGCCCCGGCTGATGATGCGCTGCACGCTCTGCGAGGAGTGGTACGATACCAGTTTCCCGCTCGGCGGTCTGGCCGCGCTCGGGCAGGCGCTGGGGAAAGTGGACCTGTGCGAGAACTGCGCCGAGGACAATCCAACCATGGGAGACCGTCTCGAGGACATCCTTCGGGAGATCGTCCGGGATGAGCTCCCGCCTGCATTCTAGGGAGGTATTTGCATGACCACATGGAGAGACCTGATCAAGCTGGCGAAAGCCGGCAACGTGGACACAGACGATTGGGAAGCGAAGATGACGGGGCTCACGCCCACGGAGGAGCTGGCGTTCCGCAACATGGCGCAGCGGCTGTCCGTGAAGGACATGGCGAATCTGGTGCGGGGGTTCATCCACGCGCTGACCGTGTACGAAGACCCCGACAGGCTTCATGCCGACACGGACATCCTGATCCTCATTGGGGAAGCGGCAGACCTGGAGGCGGC
>DUJZ01000041.1 GCA_013329565.1 Methanomassiliicoccales archaeon | reverse complement strand
GTCGAGGACAACGGTCCCGGGATCATCAAGAAGGCCATCCCCAACGTCTTTGGACGCCTGTTATACGGCTCTCGGTTCCACGCCGTGCGCCAGTCGCGCGGCCAGCAGGGCATCGGAATTTCCGCCACGGTCATGTACGGACAGATCACCACCGGAAAGCCGGCGGTGGTGGTGTCGAAGACCGGGGCCGAGGACGTGGCCTGGCGCATGGAGATCATGGTCAATACCAAGAAGAACATGCCCGACGTGCTGAAGGAGGACCCGTTCATCTGGGACGGCAAGGAGCACGGGACGAAGATCACCTATCACATGAACGGTCGTTACGTCGGCGGCAAGCAGTCGGTGATGGAATATCTCAAGCAGACCGTCATAGTGAACCCTCATTCCAGGATAACCTTCGTCGACCCCGATGGAAAGAGGACGACCTTCGAAAGAGCGACGGACAAGATGCCGCCGGCCACCAAGGAGATCAAGCCCCACCCGTCGGGACTGGAGCTCGGTACGTTGATGAACATGTCCAAGGACACCAAGAACAAGACCCTGGGCAAGTTCCTGCAGCTGGACTTCTCTCGAATCAGCGACCGGCTGGCCAAGGAGATATGCGACAAGGCCGGCCTGAGCATGGAGGTGAACCCGGCCAAGCTCAACCTGGAGGAGCAGAAGCGGCTGCTGGCGGCCATAGGTTCCGTCAAGATAATGGCCCCGCCAACTGACTGCCTTTCCCCCATAGGCGCCAATCTGATCAAGAAGGGCTTGCGGAACGTGCTGGACGAAGTCCGTCCAGAGTTCTACGCTCCGCCGATAACCAGGGATCCCAAGGTGCATTCAGGGAATCCATTCCTGATCGAGGTCGGCATCGTCTACGGGGGAGGTCTTCCAAAGGACTCCCAGGTTCAGATCTTACGTTTCGCGAACCGCGTGCCCCTGCTGTATCAGCAGGGGGCGTGCGTGGTCACCAAGGCCATAGAGAACACTGATTGGCGCCGGTACGGTCTCGAGCAGCGCGGGGGAAGCGGAATACCGTTCGGTCCGGCCATCATACTGGTGCACGTTGCCTCTACGAAAGTGCCCTTCACCTCCGAGGCCAAGGAGGCCATAGCCAACCTCCCGGAGCTGCAGTCGGAGATCGAGCTGGCGTTGAGGATATGCGGGCGTTCGCTGAAGACCCATCTCAACAAGAGGGAGACCAAGAGCAAGACCCGGGTCAAGTTCGAGATCGTGCAGGAGATACTGCCGCTCATCGCCCAGAAGAGCGCCAAGATCGTCGGGAGACCGATCCCGAAACTCAGCGGGAGCATCACCAAGATCATGAACGTGGTCTGGATCGACGATGCCGTCACCTTCGAGAGGGGAAGGCACAGGGTGCGGGTCTCGATTTACAACTACACCCCGACAGCGCAGAAGTTCAACCTGCACATGGTCCTTCCGCCGGGAGCGTTCGATTACAAGGGGCTGCAGTTCTTCCCTACCGAGGTGCGGGACGACGGCAAGGTTTCCTGGGACCTGCCGAAGATCGCTTCCACCGAGCGCTTCGACCTGAACTTCGCGTTGTCCGGACTGAACAAGGATGATTACGATGAGAACGAGATCTACTCATCGGGCATCAACCCCATCTTCATCATCGGCGCCGAGCCGATGCCAGGCGATTGGGATGTGAAGGGACTGCAGATAACCCAGAGCGAGGAGGCCCCGGTCCCCGAGGATGAGGACGAAGAGGTCGACTACGATGAGTCCACGGAGGCGCTTAACGATGACTGAGGAAGAGAACAAGGCGGTCAGCTCCCTGAAGGAGATCGCCCAGTCGATCTACGATCAGATCGACACCGGAAAGATCCCGAAGATGACCTTGCCCCTGAGGACCAAGAGCAACATCCGGTTCGACCCGAAGCACGGGGTGTTCAAGTACGGCAAGGCCACTGGCGCTCGTTCCGCAAAAAAGGTCAATGGTGCCTTGATGCTGTTGCGCACCATGTACGTGCTGGAGTTCCTGGAGGACATGATAGCGGATAAAAAGTCCTCCACCCTGAGGGAGATGTACTACATCTCCGAGGGCTGGGAAAAAGCGAAATTCTCCTCGCAGGACGAGAGCAACATGCTGGCCGAGGACCTGGAGATCGTCACCGCCTGCTTGCGCGAGGACTTCAAGCTTCGGCCGGAAGAAAATGGGGCCAGCATCATCGGGGACATCACCATAAGCGAGATGGACCGCAAAGGGCGGCTGAAGAAGATCAATTGCCGGGACGACGTGGGTGACTCTGGATACGGCATACCAAACAACGTCGAGAAGGAGAAGCTGCAGTTACTGAGCACCAACGCCAAGTTCGTGGTGGCCATCGAGACCGGCGGTATGTTCGACCGTCTGGTGGAGAACGGGTTCGATGAGAAGTACAATGCGGTGCTGGTCCACCTTAAAGGTCAACCAGCGCGATCCACCCGCCGCATCATCAAGCGCATGAACGAGGAGATGAAGCTGCCGGTGGTGGTCTTCACCGATGGCGATCCCTGGAGCTTCCGCATCTTTGCCTCCGTGGCCTACGGCGCCATCAAGACCGCACATATCTCTGAGTATCTGGCCACACCGACCGCGGAGTTCGTGGGCATCACTGCTTCCGATATCACCAACTACAAGCTGCCGACCGACAAGCTGACGGAGATGGACGCCCGGGCGCTTCACGCGGAATTAAAGGACCCCCGCTTCGCCGACGAGTACTGGCGCGGGGAGATAGAGACCATGCTCAAGCTGAACAAGAAAGCGGAACAGCAGGCCCTGGCGAAATACGGCCTGGACTTCGTCACCGACAAGTACCTGCCGGAAAAGCTGACCAACATGGGCGTGCTGCGCTGACCCTGTCGGACCTGAAAAGCGGGTCGCCCAATCATTAAGTGCCCTCCGCCCGCTAATGATATAGGTGATAGAATGGACCGCTTCGAATCGGAGATCAAACGACTGGACGCTCTGCGGCCGGAGGAGCTCGAGAAGTGGATCGATCAAATGAAGGGGCTTTGCCGCTGCCCGGGCTGCGCCACCTACACGGAATGCAACGCCAAGAGCCGGGAGCTGCTATACTGCTACCTGGGCAAGAGCGTGGGCTGTGATATGCAGGCCAGGACATGTGACTGTCCGGTGTGCAAGGTGACGGACGAACTTGGATCGAAGTACTCCTTCTACTACCTGAACGGCCCGGAGAAGGTGTTGCGGGAGTGACCGGAGTGAGGGCAAGTTTGATATGACCAACCTTCCCTTTTCACTTGAAGGAAAATGAACGATCGTGTTTCGATCACCCTGACCAGTTTGACGGTATCGTACCTCATAATCGCCACCGCGGCGGCCATCCTCATCGCCTGGATAATCGAGGATTGGACATTGTTCATCCCATCCATGCTGCTACTGGGTGGCATTTTCGCGACGTTCATAGGACTGAGGCAGCGCACCGGCGGTTTAGACCGAAGACGGAACAACGACGGCAACTTCCTGATGTTCTGGGGCACCCTGCTCATGGCCTTCGGGATCGTATGGGCGATCAACTACGCCTATCCGGGCAACGTGCTCTTCCTGATCATAGGTTTCCTGGTCTGGTTGGGGCTGGCCGTGGTGCTCTTCACCCTGAAGAAGAAGTGACCCGGGCCTTCAAGCCTCGGACAATCGCTTCAGAACGAAGTCCCGGTCCAGGGTGGAAAGGAAGAACCCTAGCCTTGGTCCGGAGCGCCGGGCTATGAACAATCGGTACAAAGCCAGGAAGCACACCTTGGGCTGCATCCCCCGCTCCTTGGCGGTGTTGTAGATGGCATCGTGGATCTTGTCCCCGGTCCACTCCGTTTCCGTCAACCTCTCCCTGAGCACGGCGATGTACGCGCGCTCCTCCTCGGTGATCTCCACGTCCGGCCTTTCCTGGCTGACCGTGAACAGCACCTCTTCGGGGGCGAATGCGTTCAGCCAGTGCCTCACGCAACCCAGTCTCTGCTCCAGGACCTCCATGTCCTCCTCGGATATCTCCAGGATGTCCATGGAACGCTGCAGGACCTTTACCACGCCTTCGAAGGAATCGGATATCTGCGCCACGCTGACCAGGTGCCGGTAGGGAACCTGCAACGGGAGCTTGGACCGGACGGCAGAGGGCTGTGCGATCTCGTACGCCCGCAACAGGTCCTTCTCCTTCTCGTCCGCCCCGCCGTTGAAGTAGAGCGCCTCGACCTTGTCGAACTCGTCGACGATGTCCAATATCCCCATTCCGGGATCGTAGTCGATGTGCCGTTCCGGGTTGTAGCGAAGGACGCTGAACGCCAGCACTGGCGCGGGGGTGATCAGCAGAGCGTCCGTCCCGGTCACCACGTTCCCGGCGGACTTGTGCATCTGTCCCTTCCCCTTGAACTGAATGAACTCGTACGGCACCGGGTGCGGCGGTTCTACGCCGTATATCTCCCTGCACAATCGTACACCGCTGTCGTATGAACCGCCCGCCGCAGCGTGGTCCTTGCCGAAAGGTTCGCAGGTGACCCCGAACAGCTTCCACTTGGCCGGCCATTCCACGCGCCAGGGCATTTTACCTTCGCCTTTACGAATGTCGGCATCCCCTTCGTAGCCGCAATGGCATTTGAAGTGCACGAACGGGAAGTCGTAACCGGTGATCTTGTCGCTGAACATGCCGCACTGCGGACATTCGGCGCTGAAGGGCCAGAAGTTCTCAGGCATCTTTCGTCCGGTGACCTCCCCGAGGATGCTGGCGACCTTGGTCCTTTCCCGGAGCACCAGGTCGACTATCTCGGTGAACTTGCCCTCCTCGTAGAGCTGGTGGGTCCAGATTATGGAGGGTTTGATGCCCAGCTCGCCGATGGCGTTCAGGAAGGGGGTGATGTAATGCTCCGCGTAAGAAGCGTGGCACCCGTCCGGGCACGGGATGTAGCAGATCGGCTTCCCGACCTCCTTCTCGAAGCGTTCCGGAAGGAACGGATAGCGCTTCCGCAGCGGATCGTAGGAATCTACCAGATAGATGAAGTCGACGTCGGCTTTCTTGTCCTTGAGCGCCTTGTACACCGCATTGGCGGTGATGGACTCCCTGAGACTGCCTACGTGAATGGAGCCGGAGGGGGTGATGCCAGTGGATATCAGATGCTTACCGCCTCTTTCGATGAGGGTGTTAGCTATCACGTCTGCCCAATGCATATGCTATCAAGCCGTGAAGTCCCCTGCCCGTTATAAGGTTTATCGCGGTTGGATGCCTTGATCGGGCGCGGACGCCGGTGCATAATTCTTTTATATCCTTTTGAAGGTAGCAGGTGTGATCGACATGGCGAAGGAAAGCAAGACCGGGGGATTCCAGTCCGCGGCGGGCCTCATAAGGTATTTTGACAACGAGGACGAGAAGGCCCTGAAGCTCAGCCCCTATCTGGTCATCGCCCTTTGCGTGATAACCATCGCCGTCGTGGTGGTGGCCAGCGCCCTCTACCCTACATAAATTGGCCTTGTTGCAAAATCCAATCCGACACATTGCCAACGCTAAACAATTGAATTCTAATTAATTTATATTGTTACCAATATTGATTACAAAATATTTAAGTGTGGGCCAATCCATGTTGCCAGTTGCATAGAAAGGTGACTGGATTGGTTGCCACGGTCGTAGAAATAACATCGGAAGTATTCAAGTTTGACGGTCAGTCGCGCCTCGACACCTTCAGCATCGACCTAGGTCGATGCTCCGAGGTCGAGGCGCACCGATTGCAGCTGGCCATGGAAGGAATCCGGAAGAACGTCGATTCGTTCCCCTTCTGGCAGCGGAGGAAGAGGGTCGGCCGACCCTCTTCCGATGAACGGACAGTGATGATCGGTTTTCTCATCCAGCAGCTCTTCCGTACGACCTTCCGCGACGCGGAAGGTCTGCTGCACATGCTGAAATGGTATTTCAAACTCGATCACGTGCCGGATCATTCCGTTCTCTGCCGTGCGATGTCCAGTCCACGCTGGACATCGCTGCTGGAGCGGTTCTTCTCGTTCGTTATGACGAGTCTACCGAAAAGGAACGTCATCGTCGCCACAGATGCGACCGGCTACTCCGGTCGCAAGCGCGGATGGCGCGAGACGCCATACGCGTTCCGTCCTCGGGAGGACTGGGTGAAGACGCACGCCGCCATAGAGGTCGATTCGTTCATCGTCCTCAGCTACGAACTCACCGCCTCTAACGTGCATGACAGCCAGGTGTTCTCGGATGTCTGGGAACGATTGCCAAAGAACGTAGCCCCGGTTCGCAGCCTGGCCGATTCGGCCTACCACGGCGAGGCCTGCCTCGCCGCGGCCAGGCTGCACGGGGCGACACCATTGCACAAGATCAAGAAGAACGCCAAGGGCCTGATGGAACACCGGGTAAACTACAACAAGCTGGTGTTCTTCGCCAAGCAGTTCCCGCAGCGCTTCGCCGCGCTGACGGCGAAGCGCAATCATGCTGAAACGGTGTTCAGCATGATCGGTAATCTGTTCGATTACCGAACAAGATGCCGGAAAGATGATGCGAGGAAAAACGAGGTCCGATGCAAGCTCATCATGTTCAACCTGCATCAGCTGGCAGTGACCGGGCTGGCCCGGTCACTGTAATTTTGCAACAAGGCCATATAAAAATAAAAAATGAATGGA
>DUJZ01000124.1 GCA_013329565.1 Methanomassiliicoccales archaeon | reverse complement strand
AAATGAAGATGTTCTCGCCCGGCCCCTCGGCGACGGTGCCGTTGGTGTTCAGCATGAGCGCTTCGTCGGCACCCAGCTGGTTCGATTCGATCTTGGCCAGGATGGAGTTGACGTAGTTGCCGCATATCTTGGCCTGCAGGGAGGTGGAGGTGTTGGCCGCCTTGGTCCACGAGGACGTTATGAGCTTGGCGCCCTTCTCCATGTTGTCCTTACCGAGGTACGCCCCCATGTGGGCGCAGGCTATGGCCGTGTTGACCTTGAACTTGAACGGGTTGAGCACGATGCGGTTCTCGTCGTTCTCCCCGTACCACATGAGGGGGCGGATGTAATCGGCGTTGTCGGCCGCGTTACGGACCGCGAGTCGGGCAGCCTCCACCAGTTCGTCCATCGTGTAGGGGTGGGCCATGCACATCACCTTCGCCGAATCCAAGAAGCGCGCCATGTGCTCCCGGAGGCGGAAGACGGCCTTGCCCTTCGGCGTTTCGTAAATGCGGATGCCCTCGAACACCCCGCTGCCGTAGTGCAGGGCGTGGGTCATGAAGGGCAGAAGCACCTTCTCCTGTTCGATCAACTTGCCGTTCATCCACATCATGATCTTCTTCTCGGACATGCTTGATCTCCCGTTATCGCTCTCGTCCCGGCTGAAGCCGGGAGGGGTGCGCCTTGGTAAGTAGTGACACGGATAAAATCTTTGTGAATTATTGAGCGAGGTTGGAAAACTAGGCCAGCTTGTCGCAGCGGGCGGCCGCGGCCTCTCTCAACTTGGCCCTTTCCAGCAGGGCGTCGATGTCCTCGCCGCACAGTTTGGCGATCTCATCGCCGATGGCCAGCATGCGGGCGGCCGTGAGCTCGAAACCCTTGGCGCGCATCCGTTCCGCGGCCTGCGCCACGGTCCTTATGGAACGGTCGCTGACCAGATTGTCGGCGAAGTTCACCACCTTGTCCTCCAAGGTCACCGGCATGTAATCGCCCTCCGGAAGCCCCAGCGCCTCGGCCTCCTCGGACGTGAAGCCAGAAGCGATGTGCCGGCCGATGCAGTTGACCAGCTCGTCCGGTAGATCGTGCTCTCTGGCGATGCGCACGCTCTCCACCACGTGGTTCACACTGTGCGTGCTCGAGCGCCCGATGTCGTGAAGCAGGGAGGCGGCGTTGACCAGTTCCAGGTCGGCATCGCAACGCCGAGCGATCTCCACCGCCACCAGGTTCACCACGCAACAGTGCCGTATGACCGCGGTGGAAAGCCCCTCCTCCCGCATGATGCGGTAGCAGTCGTCAGTGCTTGGATAGCTCGACAACGTTCTTCCCCCTCTCGCAGGGCAGCACCTTGATCTGCGCTCCCTGGTAGTCCCTCTGCAGCATGCGGCCCTGGAACACCCGGTCCAGGAGTATGGCCAGTGCAGCCACTTCAGAATGGGGCTGGTTACCGACCGAGATGTTCAGGTCCGCCCTCTGGTAGACCTCCGGGGGCACCTTCTCGGCTCCGACGACCACGAGAACGTTGCCGTCGGGAACGTTGGGCGCCGCCTCGTCCACCGGCAGCCCGTACATGGTAAGATGAACGACCGTCCCCTGGAAGTCCTGCAGGAACCTTCTCCAGTTGACGCCGGTGGTGATCTCGAAATCCCCGCCGAAGCGCTTGACCACGTCGTTTATGCTTTCTTCCAGAACGGGGTCCTTGGTGGAGACGATGATACGCCTGGCCCCGAACGCGCGGGCGGTGAGCGCCACGTGGGTGGTGATCCTCTTGTCCCTCTCCGGACGGTGGCCCAGCCGGAGGACGGTTATCTCTGGCACCTTACTCCTTCACCATTTCCAGACGGTGGCCGCGGTAGTCCATCTTGATCGAGCGCTTCACCAGGCTCTTGAGCATGGTGGCCGTCATCCCTAGGTTCTCAGCGACGTCGCCAGCGAAGCGGCCTTCCTTGCCGACCTGCTCCATGATGTTGTCCTCGATCTCCTTGAACTCGTCATCGGGCATCATTGCCGCGTAGAGCACGTCAGAAATCTCATAAACAGGCCATTGGGCGTTGATGTGGAAGGAGTTGTAGTAGGTGTGATACGCCTTGTCCGGGCGGTTGCCTCCGGACGGCTGCCATCTGGTCTCGACCAGCTTCATCTTCTCGAAGAACGCCAAGGCTTCCTTACCCTCGGCCCCATACTTCTCCTCGATCTCCTTGACGGTGCGCCATTCCAAGGTCACCTCCTTCAGGACATCCCTCTTCACCGGGGTATCTACAGCCCTCAGCATAGATACCAACTCGGAGGGTTCGTTGATGACCTTTATTTTATTCATACCTCCACTAATCACTCTTAGAAAATAAAAACCCTGCGGATTCACCCGACAATTCGCTTGCATCGGAGGGCGACCTTGTTTCAGACCGCGCCGGATATGATGGCCGTGATATAGAGTAAGCTTTTCCTCTCGCGTCTAGACAGGGGCGAAGGGGAGGGGAATAACATTATATGCCTGCTCTCGATTTCTTCCTCCCAATGAGCAAGATCATCTACCAGTGCTTGGTGTGCAACAAGGTGCACCAGACCCTTGAAGGGGCGGAGAACTGCCACAAAGGGCCTACCCAGACCGTCGAGCAGGGGCTCACCGGTTTCAGCAAGCGCAAGGGCTTCATCGGCAACTGAGCCCTTTCTTCATTATTCCCTAGAAAGGAAGCTGGCCGAGCACCAGTGCCACCAGGAACACCGGCACCAGTATCAGGATCATGTCGTCATCGATGTAAGGGAATTGTCGCGACTCCAGGAACAGGGCGACCGGTGCGACGAGCACCGCGGACAGCAGCACCGGGAAGGACATTCCGTAGAAGTAGCCGAGGCCGATCAGCAAGATGAAGAAATAGACCGCCATGGGCAGCATGGGGTTCAGGTCGCTCTTTCGCTGCCTGAGCTCCCCGACCAGGGGATCTACCCAGCCCATGCCCAACAGCACAGGAAGGGATATCTCCACCGGGAAGTAGAGGAAGGCGATGGTAACGGAGACGGCAAAGAATGCCGGCGCGGAATGCCGCTCGTCCTCGTATGAACGCAGCACCGGAACCTTGAACTGGGCGATGAGGCGCACGGTGTCCATGCCCAGGACGATGAGCATGATCAGGATGAGGACCTGGTCCTTCGGCGCGCCTGGAAGCACCTCGTCCGGAACGACGTAGTAGATGCACAGGAGCGGCGCTAGAACGTGAATGAAGCGCCTGACCCGGTGCCAATCCATGTCCTTGGTAATGGGCTACCATACATAATGAGATTGGTGAAAGGGCCCGGTCTCATAGAAAGCTGGCCCTGCCCCATTTTTTCTCGATGCCGCGGTAGAAGTAGAGGCTTAGGACCAGGAGAACGCCACAAACCCCAAGGATCCCGGCCAGGGCCCACCATGCCCCGCTCTGCAGACTGAACGATAGAACGGTCAGCAGCAGGTCCGGAAGCAGGGAGATGGCGGTGAACTTGGTGAGTATCGTGGGGTTGAAGAAGAAGGAGTTGGTGTTCAATCCGGTTAGATACGCCGTGGCCAGGATCATGTAGGTCGTGGTGCAGTAGAGGACGATCAGCGCTAGCCACAGCAGCTGCCATTCGTCGTTGAGCATGGATATGCCGATCACGAACAGGGTGGAAACGCCGGTGGTCAGAAGGAAGAACGCCATCAGCTTGACCTTGATCACCTGGGGCACCCTCACCGGCAGCGTCTCGTAATAATCGTTCAGGTCGGTGTTGGTCATCCAGCTGTAGAGAAGTACGCCGAAGAAACCCACCATCGCCCCGTAGAACACGGCGTTGAAGCCCACCGGGATGTTCAGGCCGTGATTGATGTAATAGGTGGTGAAGCTCAGGAAGACCAGCGGCACGATGTAGGCGAAAATCATTCGCACGGTGAGACCGGAGCGACGGATGTCCACGAACTCCTTCGCCAGAAGCGTCCTCGAGGGGAATCTGGAGAAGAGCCTCAGGTGCTGCAGGAACATCTCCCGGTGCGTTCCGGCCAACACGGACCTATCGGGCCTGACCAGCATCAGGGATAGCGCCAGGAACACGATGCTCAGAGAGGCGCATATCGCCAGGTAGAACAATGCCAGAGGCCAGTCCGCGGGGAAGGGCAGCGCGTGCAGCTGATAGCCCAGGCTTGGAATGATCAGGTCCAGACCGTAAAGGTCCGTAAGGCCGTAACCGGCCACCAGGGCGATCAGCCCTCCAACGGCGGCAAGGAATATGCGCCGGTCGATGGCGAAGAGCACCGATACCAGGAAGCTGGTCGACATTCCGTAAAGGAAGGTGATCAGGAGCCCGACGAATATCACCAGGACGGACAGCAGTGAATGGGAGGAGAGCGCCGCCCCGAGCGCCACCCCTCCGAAGGCGGGCAACAACATGAGCCCGGAGTAGAAGATAACATCCCGCAGATACATGCCCAGGAAGACCTTGCGGAACGAGACGGGAAGCAGGAAAGGCATGCTTATCAGGAAGTTGTCCTTACCGTACCTCCGCTCCAGGTACGTTTGTCCCAGCACTCCGAAGGCGCCCACGCTGAGCCCGTAGATGAAGATGCCCCCGTAGACCATGAGCATCAGGTCCCACAGCCGCAGGTCGCCGGTAAGGATGTCCAGGCCGTAGGTGAAGAGCGCGGTGAAGAAGAATATGTAGAGCGGCAGCGACAGGAACATCCGCCGCGAGGAGTACTTCACGTGCGTGCGGTACTCCTCGGTGAGCATCAGCCTAAGGAGCGAGGCCGTTCCCCCCGCCCACCAACCTCAGGAAGAGAGTTTCCAGGTCCTCTCCGCCCACCAGGGCGTTGGACACCCTGTCCCTGAGGACCACCTTGCCGTGGTCCAGGATGATCATCTCCTGAACGATGCGCTGGGCCACGTCCAGGACATGGGAGCAGAGGAACACCGTCCGGCCGTCCTCCCTCAGTTCCAAGAGGTAATCGCGCAGCTTGCGCTGATAGATGGGGTCCAGGTTGATGAACGGCTCGTCCAGGAACAGCAGCTTCGGCTCGTGGATGAAGGCCGCGGCCAGCATCACCTTCTGTCTCATGCCCTTGGACAGGTCCCTGCATAACGTACCTTCTGAACCCTTGAGATCGAAGAAAGTCAGCCACCGTTCGATCCTTCCGTCGAGCGATCGCACCTCGTGGAGCGTTCCGGCGAACCTCAGGAACTCCGAGGCGGTGAGGTAGGAGGGAGGGCTCTCCACCTCCGGGACGATGCCGATCCTCCTCTTGACCTCCATGGCGTTCTTGGTCGGATCAAGCCCGAGCACCTCGGCCGTGCCGTTCGTCGCCGGGGTCTGCCCGGTGAGCATCTTCAGAAGGGTGGACTTCCCCGCGCCGTTGGGACCGAAACAACCGAAGAAAGCGCCTTCGTCCACAGTGAACGACGCCTGGTCCAGGGCCACGAACTCACCGTACCTCTTGGTAAGTCCCTCCACCACGATCGCCGGCATGCGGGAAATCATGCAGAGCGCATTATTTAAGGGGTTGGCGCTGGGAGCGTGGAACGGAACGTTCGGGCGAAACGGATTTAACTATACCAAATGTTATCACGTGTCTAGCGCTTAGGAAGCTGCCGTCATGAAGGGTCACAGCGTTCTCACCAGCAAGATAGAGGCCGAGGTCGAGCTCCTGGAAAGGCACGTGGTCATGTTGAACGCCATAAAAAAACACGAACCGATCGGCATCATCCGGCTCTCGGAACTGCTGGACATCCCGCAGCATAAGGTTCGTTATTCGTTGCGCATCCTGGAGCAGGAGGGGCTCATCAACCCCTCGCCGGAGGGCGCTATAACCACGGAAAAGCTCGACGAGTTCTACGAGCGGGTCGTGGACATCCTGGACCGCATGGAGGTCACCGTCGGCAGGCTGAAAGGCGAGCTGGAACAGGAGTCCAAGAAGAACATAAAAGATTAATATGCGACCTCTGTTCTACATGCCCATCAGGCCGTCGTAGCTCAGTCGGTAGAGCGTATGACTGTTAATCATAAGGTCAGCGGTTCGATCCCGCTCGACGGCGCCTTCTCATCACAATTCTAAAAAAAGGGTTTGGTTCAGGCCCTGATCATTATCAGCATCATCTTGAACGCCTTGACGCCTTGCAGAGCGTGCGGTTGGTTGGCGGGCATGATGAGCATCTCCCCGGCCTTCACCCTCTGCGTGTTGCCGGATATGGTGATGTCCGCCTCTCCGTCCAGTATCTCCACCATGGCGTCGTAGGGCGCGGTGTGCTCGCTGAGCCCCTGCCCCTCATCGAAGGAGAAGACGGTCACCGTTCCCACGCTCTTGCTGATGAGCGTCCGGCTGACCACCGCCCCGTCCTGATACGAGACGAGGTCCTTGGAGACCATCACTTTGCCGCGGAGTTCCTCCTTCTTGACTCCGTCGGGATCCATCATCTCCATTGCCATATCATCCCTCACAGCACCTTGGTCCTGTCGACCGGCTTGGGCATCTTCATGACCAGGAAGCGGAACTCCGGGGACGATTCGTTGAACAGGCGGTGCGGAATGCCCGCCGGCGATTCGATCACGGTGTCCCTGCTGACCTCCCTGACCTCGTCGCCTATCTCGACCTTTCCAGTTCCCTCGAGCACGTAGAACATGACGTCCACCGGGGTGACATGCTTCTTCAGCGTCTCGCCCTTCCTGAGCGATATTACCACCGCCTGGCCGTGATCGTGGTCGTAGATCATGCGCACGCTCACCTTGTGGGGCGTGTCCTTCTCCGGGAAGTCCGTGTACTTGGCTGCCTTCATTTCTTCACCTCTGCCTTTGAGTATCTCAATGCGTCCTTATGACATGTCGCTAGGCACCTGCCGCACAGGTAGCACTCCGATCCCGCCCTTTCCTTGAGCACCTGGGGCGGGCAGACCTTTTCGCACCTTCCGCAGTTCACGCAGTTGGAGTTCCTTCTGACGCCGTAAACGCTCTTCCATGACAACAGGGACGACAGCGCTCCGAAGGGGCAGACCAGCCTGCAGAAGGGGCGGTACACCACTGTGGACGATACGATGATGGCCAGGAAGATCACCAG
>DUJZ01000148.1 GCA_013329565.1 Methanomassiliicoccales archaeon | reverse complement strand
TTCACGTGCGCCTCGTACCCGGACATCTGGTCCACGAAGCGCATCAGCAGGACGGACGTGCCTACGATGAGGGCGATGAGAAACATCTGGAAGTTCCATTCAGGCCTTATTACGTAGTAGGCGAAGAAGGACATCATGAAGAACGAGATCCCGACGTCCAATTCGCCCAGGCCGCGCGCCCCCAGGTTCAACGGGGGGGCGGTGTAGAAGTAGGCCAGGAACAGACCGATGGCGCCCAGAACGATAACCAACCAGCCGCCGTGCATCATGATCGGGATGGCGGTCAGCAGCGCCATGGCGAATATTGCTGCCAGCACGATCTTTCCGGTCCTCTCGCTCACGTCGCCCTTGTCAAAGATGTTGCCCTCCCAGTAGACGCGCTCGTCGTAAAGCTCCTTGATCGCTTCCTTGCTCTCGGGGGTCATGAAGTCGAAACGGGTGGCGTCGGTGCCGCTCTTGTGATCGAAGTAATCGTTGCTCAGGTTGGCGAACAGGGCGAAGAAGAAGATGTCCAGAGGGATGAGGATAGCTAACAGCCATTCGTCACCAACGGTCAGAGCGAACACCGCCCCGGTCACCGAGGCCATGACGAAAGGCAGGGTGTAGCTGATCCTCAGCATGTTCAGCAGGGTTCGGTACAGCGTCTTCTCCATCCACTCACCGGGACGGTTAAAATCGAAAACGGATTTAATTGTTGCTCAGAGGTAGCCGTTCTCCCGGTACCGGGCCAACGTCTCCGCCATTCGTTCCGGAAGGTCGTAGACCGGTTCGTAGCCGAGGTCCCGCCGGGCGCGGTCGATCCTGAACGCCCGGTCGCTGGTGACCCTCTCCACGGTCTCCCGGCGGCAGGAAAAGTTCTCATTGCCGATGAGAAGGCCGAAGCCCTCGACAGGCAGCATCATCAGCTTGGCCATCGACCTCGGCACACGCCATCGGCGCTCCTTTTACTGGAATATGTTCGCCAGGACCCGGTACGCCTCCTCGTAGGTGTACGGCCTGGCCTGGGGGATTATGTGCGTTCCTCTTATGGAAGCCGGGCTGTCCAACGCTTTCACGGATCCCTGCACCACGTCCTTCATGTGCACGAACTGGATGAAGTTCTTGCCGGACCCGATGATGAACTTGGAGAAAGAATCCCTTGAAGGAGGTGATGAAGTGGTACGCCGCATCGTCCACGTTGCTCGGGCCGTAAATGCCCGACGGACGCAGGATGGTCCGATCGAGGCCGGACGATCTCACCAGCCCCTCCGCCCTGGCCTTGGAGCGCCCGTACCCGTACTGGGGGTCGAGCGGCGATCCCTCGTTCCCTGGCGGGACGCCATCGGCCCCATGGCCTCGGTGCTGCTGCGGTACTGGAAGCGCTCGAAGCCCGCCTCCCTGCACGCTTCTGGAAGGTCCCCGGTTCCCCTTCACGTTGACCCTGTCGTGCATCTCCTTCTCTCCGGTGAAGGTGTAGTACGCGGTCAGGTGGACCACGGCGTGCACGCCCTTCAACGCTTGGAGCATGGGATCGAGGTCGGTGAGGTCGAAGACCGTTTTCTCCACTCCGAGGGCGTCGATCTTCTCGGTGTCGCTTCCCTTCCGGTGGGCGCAGACCGGTGCGTGGGGACCTTTGACCATCTCCTCGACGGGGTGCCCGCCCAGGAATCCCGTCGCTCCGGTGACCAGGATGTCGATGACCGGCTTGGCCCGGATCCCGGGGACCGCAGTGCTGCCTATATGCTCTATCGATCGGACCACAGGACCTAGGCCATCGAAAAGGGACATCCTCTCTCTGAAAGAGGGCTGTCCAACCGGGATGGTGATCCCTAGGTTCCACCAGGTCCAGTCCGTTCACTGGCGTTTCCTTCACCGTCCCAAAACGTACCCCAGCATTCCGTGGAGGAGTGGGTGAATTGGGATATTCTTAAATATCATGGTCAGCATGAAGTCCATCCGTGTCATGTAACAACACGGGTGAGAGGACGTCGTTGCTTTTGCCATCGCTCACTTCGGTTGTTATCTTGTGAAAGAGGAGGTCTAACGACCATCCTCCTTGATCGGAAAATGAGGGATTAGCGTATGAATGGTGCCAAGGCCGTATTGGAACTGCTAGAGGGACAGGGGGTTGACGTCATGTTCGGATATCCGGGCGGGGTCACCATCCCGTTGTACGATGAGCTGCTCGATTCTAGCATCCACCACGTCCTGGTCCGCCACGAGCAGTGCGCGGCGCACATGGCGGACGGCTACTCCCGCACCACCTCCAAGACCGGGGTGTGCCTAGCGACCTCCGGACCGGGAGCGACCAACCTGGTCACCGGCGTGGCCACGGCGTACGCCGACTCATCCCCGATGATGGTCCTCACAGGCCAAGTGGCCACCGCCGCCATTGGCAACAACGCCTTCCAGGAGGCTGACATCTTCAGCCTGATGATGCCCATCACCAAGCACAACTACCGGGTGCTGAGGCCGAGCGATCTCCCGGAAGCGATAAAGCGCGGCATGGGCATCGCCAACAGCGGTCGGAAGGGCCCGGTGCACATCGACCTGCCGGTCGACGTTCTGCGCGGCGAGATAGATCCCGCCAAGCTGCAGGAGAACTTCCCTGTTCCGTCGCCATACGAGGACTTCTCCTCGGTGCTCGAAGCGGTGAAGATACTGAGGGAGGCCGAGCGTCCGGTACTGCTGGTGGGCGGCGGAGCCAGATGGGCCGACGCCTCCAGCGAGGTGCTGAGGCTGGCCGAGATGCTGGTCGCCCCGGTGGTGACCACCATAATGGCCAAGGCCATAATCCCCGAGGACCATCCCATGTCCTTCGGCATGCTGGGCATGCACGGACGGGAGTGCTCCCGGAAGGCGCTTCTGGAGGCGGACGTCATATTCGCCATCGGCGCCCGCTTCTCCGACCGCACCATCGGCTACGACAACGAGGTGCCCAAGGAGACCAAGGTCATCCACCTGGACATCGATCCCATGGAGGCTGGCAAGAACACCCGGACCAAGGTGCGCCTGGTCGGCGACGCCAAGAGGGGGCTGCAGATGGTAATCAAGGCCCTGGGCCGCTCCAATAAGGGCGAGACCGCATGGAGCCGCCGGGTGAAGGAGCTATACGATGGTTGCGAGTGCGACATAGACATCGACGAGGACCCGGTCAAACCGCAGAAGGCCATATGGGAGCTGCGCAAGGTCCTCGCTTCGGACGCGTTCGTGGTGACGGAGGTCGGACAGAACCAGATGTGG
>DUJZ01000015.1 GCA_013329565.1 Methanomassiliicoccales archaeon | reverse complement strand
AGCTCGGAACCCCGCAGGGCACGACCATGAACTCCTGGATCTTTAGGTTGCTGCCGGCGTGCTTTCCGCCGTTGATGACGTTCATGCACGGTACGGGAAGCACTTTGCTCGATGAACCGAGATGCTCGTGAAGCTCCATGCCATTCAATATCGCCCCGGCCTTGGCCGCGGCGTACGAGACGGCGGTGGTGGCGTTCCCGCCGAGCCTGCTCATGTTATCCGTGCCGTCCAGCTCTATCATCGCCTGGTCGATGGCCTTCAGGTCGCTGACGTCCATTCCCCTCAGCTTGGGAGATATGAGCTCGCGGACGTTGCGCACGGCCTTCTGAACCCCTTTCCCGCCGTACCTGGCGTCGCCGTCCCTCAGCTCCAACGCCTCGAACGTACCGGTCGACGCCCCGGAGGGCGCTATGGCCGTGACCATCACGGCCTCGGTTTCGACCTGGGCCTCCACGGTGGGATTGCCCCTGGAATCCAAGACCTCTCTGCTCCAAACCCTGGTAATGGTTAGTTCTGACATTGTCTCAAGCTCCGAACGTCATTGACGCTTGGCCTCTTCAGCATCGATGATCTCCATGTTGCGCTCCAGCAGAGCCAGCTCCCTGATCTCCAACGTACGCGGATCGACGGAAACGATCAGGCGGGAGCGGTTCTCCATCACCGCTTCTGTCACATGATGGACCATCCTCAGCACCTTGTCGAAATCGTTGTTCACGATGAGGAACTCAATGCCGTCGATGAGGATGACGCCGTCACCGCTCTTCTCCACGAAGCGGATGATGGTATCGCTCAGAATGCCGATGTTGGAAGGATTTACGTAAACCTTGCCGAGCTGGTTGCTCAGCCAGATTATCGGTGTCTTCTCCAATCCCCATTCCTTGCGGATGTTGGTGGGATGCTGGCGGGTGACGCACAACCCCTGGATGTTGTGAGTGACCTGGTCAACGAATATCTCGAAGGACTTGTTCGGTTTCGTTTCCTTGACCAGATAGCTGAAGCCGCGGCGCAGCTCGTACACCTTGGCGCTGCTCCGGGCCGCCTCCATGCCGCTCCCCTCCTCCTTTTTCCTCAGAAGGGAGCGCAGGCCCTTGCGATCCTTATCCGTTTTCGGTTCCTCTTTGATCTGCGGCTGATCGCCCAGCACCTCTCGAAGACGCGCAGCGAGCTCGTCGTTGTTGAACGGTTTCCGTATGTAGCCGGTCACCACGTCCTGCAGCCCGAATATGTCGGTTCCGATCTCGGTGGTGGCGGTGAGCATCATGATCTTGGTGTTCTCCACCAAACCTTTTTCCTTCAAAGTGCGGAGCACCGACCAGCCGTCCATGTCCGGCATGTTGATGTCCAGAAGTACCAGGTCCGGGCGTTCCTCCTGTATCTTGCTCAGGCACTCCCGGCCGCCGGTGGCGGTCATGGGCTGGTAACCCGCGGCGGAGATCAGTTCGGAGACTATCTCCAGGATTGCGGTGTTGTCGTCCACGACCAAAATCTTCTTGATCAGAATTCCCCCAAATCCACGGATGTTGGGTCATATGCTCAGGTGATTAAAAATTCTATCCCCTGGAATTAATCTGGAGATAATGATGGTGAAGAAGAGGTTTGTGATTACGGTTCAAGCCTTGCGGCTCTCTTTGGCCTTCAGGCGCAGCGAGGTGTATCCGCACTTGCGGCACCTGGTGGCCTTGACGGCGTTACGGGCATAGCAGCTGAGACAGATCTTCTTGTTCAGCAGCCTATCGTCAGCTTCCTTGAAACGTGCCATTTGACTCCTCCGGCCTTGAAATAAGAAGCCGATATAAATAGGTTGGCAATGCTCAGTCCTTCTCGACCAGCGCCAGGTAGGCCAGTAACGCCTCCAGCTGTATGCGCTCGTTGCTACCTTCGACGATGCGGAACTCGATCTCACCGGTCCTATCGATCAATCGGATCTTCTCCCGGTCCAGAATGTCCAGGTCATAGAAGGAGCGGTGTATCTGCTTGATGATGTCCTCCCCGCTCAGCCCGTAGGTTATCATCATCTCGTCCAGTTTCGCCCGGGCGCCGGAGAAGTCCCCGGCTAGCGCGGTGTTCACCATATCGACGACCTCGTCCGGCCTGGCGTTGCCAGTTGTTTGGTAGACCACGTCGATGGTGACGTCCTTGCCGATGGTGGCCGCCACCTGTAGAGAGTTTATCGACTTGCGCATGTCCCCCTCGCCAACGTGGACGATGGCGTCCAACGCCTCGTCATCGATCTTCACGCCCTCCTTCTTGGCGACGATCTGGAGGTGGTGCTTGATGTCCTCGGCCTTCACCGGACGGAAACGGAATATGGCGCAGCGGGACTGTATGGGCTCGATGATCTTTGACGAATAGTTGCAGGAGAGCACGAAACGGCAGTTGCGGCTGAACCTTTCCATGGTTCGGCGCAAAGCTGCCTGGGCGTCCTGAGTGAGAGCGTCGGCCTCGTCCAGGAATATGATCTTGAAATCCGCTCCGCCTAGGGGAGCGGTGCGGGCGAACTCCTTGATCTTTCCGCGGACCACGTCTATTCCTCTTTCGTCAGAAGCGTTCAGCTCGATGAAGTTGTTCCGCCAGGTCTCCCCGTACATCTCCCTGGCCATGGCCAGGGCGGAAGTGGTCTTGCCGGTGCCGGCCGGACCGGCGAACATCAGGTGGGGCAGATTCCCGGACCGAACGTAAGAGGACAGCCTCTCCACTATGTCCTTCTGGCCAACTACGTCCGACAGCTTGTGCGGACGGTACTTCTCGGTCCAAATCTCCTGCATGGTCTCTGTCCACTTCAAAGCCGTATCGTAGTTAAAAGGTTTCCTGGGGACCGCCGAATGTGAGGCCCAACATTTATTACTCCGCCCGGCGTGGGCTGAGCGATGCGCTGCTCCAAGTGCTCCGCCCCGGCCGTGACGTACGTCCGCTACAACGGATCGCACCTCTGCCGCTCGCACCTTCTCGAGTACGTGGAGAGGAGAGCGAAGAAGGAGGTGCGCTCCCAGCTCAAGCTGGAAGGCGATGCGCACATCGCCGTAGGCGCGTCAGGCGGTAAGGATAGCCAGACCGCGTTGTTCCTTCTGCACAAGATCCTGGGCTGCCGGAAGAACGTGCGTTTGACGGCCATCACCGTCGACGAGGGCGTCGAGGGATACCGGGAGCAGACGATCCCGAAGGTTCAAGAGCTCTGCGATCAACTGGACATCGAGCACGTGGTCGTAACCTTCAACGGGATCGCCGGTATGGACCTGGATGACATGGTCCGTCGTACGGACGAAAGGGAAGCATGCACTTATTGTGGGGTTTTCCGACGCCGCTGCCTGAACCTCAAGGCCAAGGAGCTGGGCGTTGACGCTCTGGCGCTAGGACACAACCTGGACGACATGGCCCAGTCGATACTCATGAACTTCATGCGAGGGGACGTGGAGCGGCTGGCGCGCCTGGGACCTCACGAACGCGTGCAGCCTGGACTTGTCCCTCGCATCCAGCCGTTGCGCACCATCCCGGAGAAGGAGACCTTCCTTTACGCCATGCTTTCCGAGCTGCCCTTCTGCGACGCGGAATGCCCGTACGCCGCGCACGCCCTGCGAAACGAGTACCGCAGGATCGTGGACGACATGGAATATAAGCATCCGGGCACCAGGCATTCCATCCTTGGCAGCTATGACCGTTTGCGACCGCTGATGAGGGACGGTTTCCCGCAAGCCACGCTGAGAGAATGCGCCTGCGGAGAGCCGACCCTGAACGAACGGTGCATGGCCTGCAAGATGCTGGAAGAGATGAGAAAGGGATCTTGAAAGGGTTTGGGACGCTCAGACCAGCTTGTGGTAGGCGTACCCTTCCGCGCCCTCGTGCAGGCAGTAGCGCACCTTGGTGAAGTTGCGCTTGAGGGCCATGACCTCCTTCTTGACCACGTCGGGCGACTCCTTCTTGACCACCACGCGGTGGATGAGGGAGGCGACCTCCTTCATCTCGCTCTCCATCATCCCGACCCGGGTCATCTCCTGCGATCCCAGGCGGATTCCGGAAGGCTTCACGGAGGACTTGTCCCCGGGCAGCATGTTCTTGTTGGCGATCATGTTCGCTTTCTCCATGAGGTTGGCCGCCTCGGCACCGCCGCCATATGGAGCGACGTTCACCGCGATGGTGTGGCTCTCGGTGAAGCCCTTGTGGGAGCAGAGCACCTCGATGCCCAGCTCATGCAACGCCTGACCGAGCGCCTTGGCGTTCTTGCAGACCTGGGCGGCGTACTTCTCGCCGTATATCTCCCACTCGGCCATCGTCACGGCCAGAGCGGCCATGGCGTGCAGGTGGTGGCTGGACGTGACACCGGGGAATACCGCGGAATTTAGCTTCTTGCCCAGCTCTTCGGACAGATCGTGCCCGAGGACGATACCGTGGTTCGGGCCGGGGAAGGTCTTGTGCGTGGAGGCGGTCAGAACGTTGGCGCCCTCGTGCAGGGGGTCCTGGAACCTGCCTCCGGCTATGAGACCGAGAACGTGCGCGCCGTCGTACCATATCGGGGCGTTGACCTCGGCCGCCACGTCCTTCAGCTCCTTTATCGGAGCGGGGAACAGGAATACGGAAAGGCCGAACTGAACGACCTTCGGCTTGACCTCACGGATGAGCTTGGCCGCTCCGTCCACGTCGATCACCATGTCGTGGGTGTCGAACGGGTAGGTGGCGGTATTTACACCCCTGAACCCCACGGCCCCGAACTTGGCGGTGGATATGTGCGCACCGTGGTCTAGAGAAGTGCAGGTCATGGTCTCGCCCGGCTGTATGAGCGCCATGAGCGCGGCCATGTTGGCGACCGTTCCCGAGATCGGGCGGACGTCGGCGAACTGGCACTTGAATATGCGCTGTGCCAGCTCGAGGCATTTTATCTCGACCTGGTCCACGTAGATGTTGCCGTTGTAATAGCGCTTGCCGGGAAGTCCCTCGGCGTAGCGGTCGTGGAAGTCGGATATCATCATTTCCTTGGCCAAGGGGCTCATCAGGTTCTCGGAGGCGATCATGGGGATCGATTCCTCGAACCACTTGTTGTGCTTCTGCACCTGGTCCCGGATCCAGTAGGCGTCCTCTTTCATAAGGTCACTTGCAACCCCATTAAAAGGGGGGATTAAATAGGTTGGCCTAGACATTTTTTAAGAAAAAAACACCAGCGTAAAATCATTTAATAACTGGCAACCCCTGACCTGCTGGGATGGAGATGAACGAAGCGGAGCTGTTGGTTTCCAGAAAGGCCGAGGTGTGGAAGGGCAGACTGCTGGACGTATCCAACCGAAACCCGCTCGTCAGGTTCCGCAAGCACAGGGCCTCGGTGCTGACGGTCGCCCTGCCGGACGCCGCCACCTTGTACCGGGAATTGGACCAGGGGCGGGAGTACACCGTGGTCTCCGAAGCTCAGGGTCAGGAGGAGGCGGGGACCGGAAGGATGCTGGTGAGCGCCCAGGTCCCCGAACAGCCGGTGGACCGCGTCCTCTACAATCTGCGTTCCAAGTCCCGCACGTATCGCAGCGACCACGGGGTCAACATCCTTTACGTGGCGGTCGGCTCGCTGCTCTGGAAGGAGGTCGGCTGCGAGGACCTCAACGAATCACCTTTGTTCCTGGTGCCAGTGGCGCTGGAAAGGCGGAACTCCTTCTCACCGTACCGGCTGCAGCCTTTGGACGAGGATACGGTCTTCAACCCCACCCTCCGCAAGAGGCTCGAGCTCGACTATCGCCTCAGGCTGCCGGAGTTCGACCTGGACAACGGCTTCGATCTTCCAGAGGCGATGGACGAGATAAGGAAGGCCATACCGCCCAGCTCCGGCTGGCAGGTCAACGCTTCCTGCCATCTCGCCCTGTTCCACTTCTCCAAACTGCTGATGTACTCCGACCTGGACCTGGGGCTTCCGTCGCTGTCGTCTCAGCCGGTCGTTCGAGCTCTGGCCGGAGACCCGGCGGCGCTTCCTCCCGAGCCCTCGGACATGCCGAGACCGCAGGAGTACGACGACAAGTTGAGACCGGAGGACTCGTTCCAGGTCCTGGACGCCGACTCCAGCCAACAGGAGGCGGTGCAGGCAGCTTTGGCCGGGGTCAGCTTCGTTCTGCAAGGCCCTCCGGGTACAGGAAAGAGCCAGACCATCACCAACATGATCGCCGAGCTCATGGCCAACGGCAAGCGTGTGCTTTTCGTCTCCCAGAAGATGGCCGCCCTGGACGTGGTGCAGGGAAATCTGGAGAAGTGCGGGCTTGGCGATTACTGCCTGGAGCTGCACGACCCCAGGAAGAACCGGGCCGAAATAATCAAGGAGATAGCGGCCAGCCTGGAGAATCAGGGCCGCGCGCAAAGTGCGGTGGCCGACGTTCGGGACCTCGCCGCCGTCCGTCAGGAGCTGAACGATTACGTTAGGGGGGTGCACGCCCCCCGTGGACGCCTTGGCGCTGACGTATACAGTATGATAGGGCAGTACGCCGCGCTCAGCGACGCCAAGGACCTCAATTTCAAGCTGCCCGCGGTCCTGGACATGGACGAGGACCGTCTGGGACGGATGGAGGGGATGGTGCTGAGGTTATCGCAGATGATCGCCGCCTTCCGGGATAAGGCCCACCCGTGGTCCGGAGCGCTCGTCACCGAGTGGAGCGACCGGCTGCAATCCAAGGTCCAGGAGGAGCTGTCCGCTGTGATGGAGGCTCGCCAGAAGCTTTGGGCGGTGATCCCGACCTGGACCTCTGCCCTGGAGCTTCCGGACATGGAGTCCCTTCCGGACGTTAGGCGGCTGAGGCAGCTCTACCGGGACATGGCCGAGAGACCCGTTGTCCGCAGGGAATGGCTGGAAGGTGACCTTGATGCCCTGGCGGCCATCACCGACGATGGTTTGGTGTCCTTCCAGGATTTGTCGACGAGGGAGAAGGGATTGCTGGGAATGGGCTCCCGGGACATCCTGGACCTGGATGGGAAAACGTTCCGCTACCGCTTTGAGGTGCAATACGCAGGATCGCTGCGCGTCCTGAACGGAAGTTACCGTAGGGACATGAGGATCCTGCGCGCCATATCCGGACGGCAGCTCAGCTACGGGGAGGCCAAGTTCATGGTCCGGGCGGTTGACGATTACCAGTCCTCGCTGGCCAACTGGAAGGTCAAGAGGGACGACCTGATGACCGCCCACCGGGGCTTCTTCGCCGGGGACGGGGAGGAGCTGCGTCCATTATTGGATAGGATAAACTGGACCAGGAAGTTCCGTTCGACCCACGCCCTGTTCCTGAACGGCAAGGTGATGGACGACCTGACCTCGGAGAAGGTGCCGCACCACGTACGGGAGGGGGCGGTGGACCTGGAGATGCATCTGGGACGGTTCGATTCCGCCCTGAACGTGTTCGCCAGCCGATTCTCCCAGGACCACCGGCTGAACGGCCGGCCGCTTCGTGACGCGGTCCTGAAGGACGTCGTGGCATGGACCGACCAGGCCTGGGTATCGAGGTATAGATATCAGGAATGGCTGGACCTTGCCTCGTTGCTCGATGGCATGAGAGCGTTCGGCCTGGAGGACCTGATCCGGGAGCTGCGGGAGAAGGATGTGCCCTCCGAGGGAATGGTGAGGGCGTTCCAGAGACGCTTCCGGCGGTTGTGGATCGAGGAAGCCCTAGCGTCAGATCCAGTGCTCAGCCGCTTCCGCCGGGACCATCAAACGGGACTGATAGAACGCTTCAACGAGCTCGACAAGCTGCACGTGGAGAGAGGACGGCACCGGGTCCAGGCCCGGGTGGAAGAGAACCTCCGCAAGAGGAGGGAGGGGGCCGATCATAACGTTCTTATGAAGCAGGAGACGGAGATCGCCCGCCTCGCTAAGCTCAAAAGGCAGCGCAAGGCCATGCGCGCCATGCTGAGCGAGTGCTGGGACCTTATCGGCCTGCTGAAACCGTGCATGCTCATGAGCCCCCTGTCGGTCGCCCAGTTCCTCGATCGCGAACGGACGAAGTTCGATACGGTGATATTCGACGAGGCTTCGCAGATATGCCCGGAGGATGCGATAGGTTCCATAGCCCGCGGGCACCAGGTGATCGTCGTCGGGGACAGCGAGCAGATGCCCCCCACCTCCTTCTTCGCCCTTGCCGCGGACGAGGAGGACGAGGAGCCGGACCTGGAAAGCATTCTTGATGAATGCGAGACCTGCGGCATGTCCCGCCGCATGCTCATGTGGCACTACCGCTCCAAGGACGAGTCGCTCATAGCCTTCTCGAACCACCAGTTCTACGGCGGGAAGCTGAACACCTTCCCCAGCTCGATATTCGGAAGGGAGGGGTACGGCCTGCATCACGTATACGTTCCGAACGGCGTGTTCGATCGGGGACGGAGCAGAACGAACCGCGTGGAGGCCGAGGTGGTGGCGAAGATGGTCAGGGACCACTACGCCAAGAAGGACGGCAAGAGCCTGGGTGTGATAGCCTTCTCCGAAGCGCAGATGGAGGCCATCGACCAGGCGCTCAACGAGATGCGCAAGGACGACCGGGAACTGGACGCCGTGCTGTCGTCCGAGGAGGGCGAGCCGTTCCTGCTGTACAACCTGGAGAACGTGCAGGGACACGAACGGGACCGCGTCATTCTTAGCGTCGGCTACGGAAAGGACGAGAACGGCAAGTTCGCCCTGAACTTCGGACCGTTGAATCGGGACGGCGGGGAGCGCAGGCTGAACGTGGCCATAACCCGGGCCAAGCTCTCCCTGGACATCGTCTCCTCGATACGCTCGGAGGACCTCGATCTCTCCGGATCAAGAAGCAAGGGAGCCTCGCTGCTCAAGCAGTACCTGGCGTTCGCGGAGTCCGGAGGAGATAGGAAGGCCTTGCCGTCATCGTCCGGCAAGCAGGAGGACATCACCCCGTTCGAGGAGAATCTGTGCAGAGCGCTGCAGGCGAGGGGGCACAAGGTGCGGATGAACGTGGGCACCTCCGATTACCGCGTGGACCTGGCCATCGAGGACCCGGAGGAAGAAGGAAAGTTCCTGCTGGGCATAGAATGCGACGGGCCGCATTACGTTTCAGGATTGACCGTGCGGGACCGGGACCGTACGAGGCAGGGACAACTCAGAAGGCTGGGATGGAAGCTGCACCGGACCTGGAGCGTGGAGTGGTTCCGCAACCCCGAGGGGGAGCTGGACCGGATCGAGGAAGCGCTGCGTTCAGCAAAAACTAATGGCTGATGCGCGCCTTGAACTCCTTTATAGGCGTCACCGGAGCGGGATCGACCCCCTTCAGGATGGCCGTGTAATAGCTGGCCATGTCTCCGAGGGCTATGCCTTGCAGCACGTTGCTCATAAGGTCGTTCCCGGGCAATGTCACGAACACCGGATCGAGGCCGCGCTCGTTCAGCATCTGCAGGGTGACCTCGGCCATGCGCCTCACGGTCAGCCTCATCTCCGCGGGCATGAGCATCACCGGGCGGCAGTGGCAGCCGGTGCCGCCTTCCAGCCATCCCACCAGCTGGTTGTGGTCCATCTCCGGGATCTCCCCGCTGAACGATACCATCTTGGCGTTCTCATTGAACTGGCCCTGCCAACGCAGTGCGACCGAACGGACCGGGCGCGGCGCATATATGGCCGGGACGCTGCCCCTCATGGCCAAGGCCAACCGCTTGGCCTGGTTGGTCGAGGAGGGGACCCCTGGAGATAGGTCATCCAGATAAGAGCGCAGGACCGGGGCGGCGGCCAGCAGCTCGTCGTGCAACCTTCCGAACCCGGCCCTCTGCATCACTAGCGCCAGCGAGCCGAGCAGGTAGCCCATGGAGGCCCGGGGCTGGTTTCCCGCCGGGAGCTCGATCATGTGCTGGGAGTTGGCGATGGCCAGTTCCTCCAGCTTGCCTCCGGAGGTGATCGCCGCGATGCGGCATCCCCGGCGCATGGCATCCTCGTACTGGTCCAGGCTCTCCGCGGTGTTGCCGGAGTAGCTGACCACTATGGCCAGGGTGTCCTTCCCGGCGAACCCTGGCAGCATCACGTCGCGAGATACGAACAAAGGAACAGAAATTACCGGTGCCAATAGGTCGACCAGGACGTCACCGGCAATGGCCGAACCGCCGATGCCGCAGACCACCACGTTGCGGGCGCCTTCGATCGTTGGGAATTTGACACCGCTCGACCACTCCAACTGGTCCGGGAATGCGGTCAGCTGACCCAGCAGGCCCGAGGGGTCCTGTGATCTCATACCCACGATATCGTCCAGTCGCTCTACCATCGTTAGCTGTAAGCGTCCCGGGATATTTTATATTGACCCGTAACTGGCCAAGTTCTATAACCATTTGAGTTGTAGTAACGCAAGAAATATACTATTACCTCCGTGTTGGAGTGGCCATCATGAGCGACGAGTTGATCGAGAGAGCGTTGCAGGACATTCGCAAGGGAAAGATGGTCCTGATCTTCGATTCCGACGAACGGGAGCGGGAGACGGACATGACCGTCGCCTCGCAGTTCGTCACCCCGGCCTCCATCAGGGAGATGCGCAAGAACGCCGGTGGGCTGATCTGCACCACCGCCCACCACGACATCTGTCAGAAGCTTGACCTGCCTTTCCTTGCGGACGTTTTGGAGTGCAACCACGACCGTCACCCGGTCTTGCAGAAGCTGGCGCCAAACGATATCCCGTACGATACCAAGTCCGCTTTCTCCATCACCATCAATCACCGCAAGACCTTCACCGGCATCACCGACAACGATCGTGCTCTGACGGTATCCGAGTTCGCCAAGCTGGCCAAAGAATCGTACTCCATGAGCGCCGAGGACGCCATGACCGCTTTCGGCAAAGGGTTCCGAGCGCCGGGGCACATCCACCTCCTCAACTCAACGCCGCAGTTACTAAGCAAGAGGAAAGGCCACACAGAACTGGCCACGGCCATGATGGTCATGGCTGGCGTGACGCCTTCGGCAACCATCTGCGAGATGATGGGCGACGACGGCAACGCGCTGAGCAAAGAAAAGGCTAAAAGGTACGCGGACCGTTTCGACCTTTGCTTCCTGGAAGGAAAGGATATCATCGAATTCTGGAAGAGGGGCGGTAACGGGAAATGATCAGGGTGATGGCCAGCGGCGTGTTCGATATCCTGCATCCAGGGCACCTGCGCTATCTGCAGGTGGCCCGGGACCAGGGGGACGAGCTGGTCGTCGTGGTGGCTACCGACGCCACCGTACGAGGGAGAAAGCACGAGCCGATAACCCCGGAGAACATGCGGTTGGAACTGATATCCGCCCTGAAGATGGTCGACCAGGCGTACCTGGGAAGCGACGGGGACATGTTCAGTGTGGTGGAACGCATACAACCGGACATAATCGCCCTAGGTTACGATCAGGACTTCGATGAACGCGAGATCGAGAAGACCCTGCTGAAACGGGGAATGAAGGTCAGGGTCGTCCGGATGTCCAAGCACGGCGAGGACCTCAACGGGACGCGCAAGATCATCGGAAAGATCATTGATTGGTACTCGAGCAACCAGTCGAAGGTCAAGGAGGACTGATGAAGTCCATCGGCATCGTGGACACCACCTTCGCCCGGACGGACATGGGCGGCGCGGCCATCGATGAGCTGAAGAACTACGGCACCGGTTACAAGATCATCCGACGCACCGTCCCTGGCATCAAGGATCTCCCTGTGGCGGCCAAGATACTTCTGGAGGAGGGGTGCGACATCGTCATGGCCTTGGGAATGCCCGGTTCCAAGCCGACGGACAAGATGTGCGCGCACGAGGCGTCAACCGGAATAATCGCCGCCCAGCTGGCGACGAACAAGCACATAATAGAGGTCTTCGTCCACGAGGACGAG